>JBJTOW010000822.1:0-4356 GCA_046074805.1 Planctomycetota bacterium
GTCAGTTTCCTCAACCCGTCGCTGCTGGTGGATTTATGCCAATGGTCGCCACGGCAAACGAAATCGCAGGACGCGATGGATGTCCATCGGCTGAGCGACCATCACGATGGGGACGGCGCCGAGCGTTTCGATCCGATCGAGGCGGGTATCAACAATCTGCTGCATCAACGGGAAGGCCGCGACGGCGTGCGCAAGGAACCGGTGGTGTCCTGGAATGACTTGCGTCTCCAGGTCGCCACCGCAACGGGCGCGTTCGAACTGGCCAAAAACACGGCTGCTCGCCAAGCGGTCCGCGACGCGATCGCCATCGCGCCACGTTTGGAACGCGCGGGCTGGCTGACACCCTGGTCATGGTGCGAATGACCGAACCAAAAATGGTGCAAGTCTAAATGCTGCCACCAAGGTGGACCGAGCGGCAGCAAGTCGCGATCGATGCAGGAGAGTTGTTGGATGCCAGCCGATGTTGCACCTGCCGAGCTCTTTGGATCGAACTGCCTTGTGCTGGCCGAGGGGCGTCGATACCTCCAGGCCAAGTTGGCGGAAGATCAACCGGAACCGATTCTTGAGCGTGTCAAAAGCCTCGAAGCATCGGCTTACAAGACGTGTTCGACATCGTGTTCGGCATCCTCGTCGATTATGACGTTGTATTCCGCTCGCTGCCGCTTAGTGAAATGCCTGACTGGCGGGCTTGAGCTGGAAGAGATTGTGGAAGAGGTCAAGCAAGTCGTCGAGGAGATAAACGCTTGTTGGCGGTGGCAGCCCAGTCCGGCATGGCGGGAGAAAGAACCGAAGTCGCCGCCCGCGTTCGATGGTTACTATCCCGGCGTTTCGACCGATCTCCGTGAACCGCTTCAAGAGTTAGCTTCGCACTATGGAGCTTGGCATCCGGCCTGGAATTTTGTGCGCGAGTCGATTGGCTACCTGCATCGACCGGCCAACCACTGGGATCATGACTCCCGACCGGTGGAGACCTGGGTGTTGCTGGCGGAAAGCGCAAGTGTCTCGATGACACAGCCTCTTCTGGGCTGGCTCGGCAAGTTCACGGTGGAGCGGGTGGCTGGCGGCTGCGGGGCGGTTTATCCCCACCCGGATCGACACGCGTGCTTGGCGATGGATGATCTGTTCGCGTCGTCTCTGAGGCACGCCGCGCTCGGCGCGATGACGCTGTCGCCCGCATTCCAGCGTTACGACTATCGGTGGCGGATCGAGATTCTTCGCGATGACACCTCGAGGAATCGCGTCGACCTGCTGCCCGGTTGCCTCAATCTGTCTGGTCCCTCCGCTGGAATGCCGATCGCGGCGGCCCTGGCCGCCGCCGCGAACGGAGAAGAACTCGACCTCCACGTCGCCTCGACAGGACAGTTCCGCCGTCCCGACGATGGCGACTTTTCAATCATCCCGGTTGGCCAAATCCCGAGGAAATCGTCAGCGCAAAAGCTCCATGAGCAACCGATCGATGAGCTGCTGGTCGCTCATGGACAAGTCATCCAAGGTTTTGGCGACAACGCTGGTATCACGCGGGAAATGAGCCAAGAATCATGGAACTTCAAGGGCGTCCCCGTTGAAGACTTGCGCAGCGCTTACCAACGGCTGGCGACGATGCCGCGGATCACGCGGGCCGTCCGCGAAGCCTTAGTCGCCGACGCGCAGCGACAATTGGATCAATGCGACCCGTACATTGAGTTGCCGCTGTCGATCTTACGCGATGACCCCAACTTTTCGCTCCAAAAAACGGAGGATCGGTGGCGGCGGCTTGATGCCCGGGAATCTTCCGAATTGCGTTACGGACGTTTGCCGGAAGGAGCGTCAACTGGCAGCCATGGCACCGATTCGCACGTCAGGCCGGGGGCCGCTTATCGCGCGCTATTTCGAGCGGACAGCGGATTCGGCAAAACAACGCTGCTCTGGGATTGTCAGCGACAGATCGCGGCGGAAGTCCCGGCCGACGGCGCTGTCCCCATGCGCGTTCCGATCCGTATTGGCATCGCCGACCTCGAAGGATTGACCTCAGTCGATGCGATAATCCAGCGGTTCGCTAACCGCTTGCCTTGGATCGACGCTTGGAAGAAACGAAACCCGACAAACCCGCAGGCTGTGAGCGAAGAACGGACAGAGTGGTTGACGCGAAAGATTCATCATGGCGAGATCGTTTTACTGCTGGATGCGATCGACCAAACCAAAACGACGCTGGATGAGCTCAAAGTTGTCTTGAGCGAAGAGCCGTTTCGGAGCACTCCGGTGATCGCGACCGGACGCTGGCATGTCCGCGTTACCAGCCAGCTCACCCAGAGTGACGAAACCACCTGGAAGGATTTCCGCGTCGATGGATTCGATGTGCCAACGGGTGACGGGGACCAGGACCGGGAATTGCGGACGGGGCTTGAGGAGTTTCTGGGTCCGGAGGCGACCACTCTGTTGCCACACAGCCAAGACGATGACACAGCGAAAGCGAAAAAGAGACTGTGGGCCGACCTGCTGCGTGCGCCGCTGCTCGCGAAATTGCTACGCGAAATGGCGCGAAAATCGGCAAACCTACGGGATCTGATAAATCGCGAAGAGGTTTACTGGCGCGCGATAGAGGAACAGGATGGTTTGTTGGATCGGGGCATGGACGCGGTCCGAAAACGATGGCCCCAGCACAAGATTCTACTGGGTGGTAAACAACATGTCGTAAGGCATTATGGCAAGATCGCTTGGCGTTGTTTCCAGTCGGACGACTTCCAAGGCACGCTCGAAGCAGATGACTGGAGCGACTTGTTCGACAAGCATCGCGATGAGCCGTATGAAGCGTTGGAAATGATCGATCTGTTCACGCTTCATAATGTTTTGGAACGAACGAACGATACGAGACTGGCCTGGCGACATCTTTCCTTTGCCGAGTATTTCGCCGCCAGTCATTTATGCGGAATGTCAGACAGCGAATGGACTGAAATCGCTAGAACACAAGCGCGCGACCCGCAGTGGAGCTGGGTGTTTCGCTTTGCCTTGTCGCGTCTTCAGCGGATTCATAAAGGAGGGGAATCCCGGGAGACCCGAGTCAGTCGCTTAGCCCGCTACCTGATCGAGTTCGGCAATCCATTTTTGGTCTACACATCGATCACGGAGGACCGCGTACAACTCCCGCCGGAGCTGGAGACGCTCTGCCGATGGCTCGTGCATCGGGACTGGTATACGCGCGACGCTTGGAATGCTGGCAGCGAGCGACCGCGATTGTCGTCCGAGACGGTCAAGATGTTGGAAACGGCGATGCAGCGCGAGTATCGCGATTCCCGTTATCTGCATGCGGCGTGGGAACTCCTGGAGCAGGCGTCCGGCGACAGTCGCGATACCGACTCGATTCGGCAGGCCGCAGACAGGATTCGGGCCGGCTTTCTCGCAGAGTTCCCCGAGATGCGAAGCGAGAACGATCGGGTGGCCACGGGGCTGTGGAACTCGTTCGTACGTTGCCCACCCGTCGCTAAACGGGCAGCCGAGGACGAGGACTATCGCCCTTTTATCCAGGGTGATTCGGGTCGCAAGCGATACAGTCGTGAAGCTCCGCACCGCGTGATTGTGTCACCGTTTCACATCATGGACTTTGTTGTGACCAACGAGCAGTTTGAATTGATGGCGCCGTGGCACAATCGCACGCAGTGGAATATTGATCCTGACCAACCCGTGACCGGGGTCACGTGGTTCGAGGCCCAGATGTTCGCGGTATTTGTCGGAGCCCAGCTGGTGACAGAGGCTCAATGGGAATATGCGGCTCGCGCCGGTGCGACCTCGCAGTATTGCCGAATCGCCGATCCAACGAGCCGGTTGGGGTATCGCGACCTGGACGATGAAACGGAACTGGAACTAGTGGCCAACTTCAACAGAAAGATCGGCGCGACGACGAAGCGTGGCCAGTATCGGCCGAATTGGTGGGGCCTGTATGACATGCTGGGCAACGTATGGGAATGGGTCGCGGATTGGTACGGCGATACGTATTACGACGAGTTAAAAGACACGGTGCCTGTCGATCCCGTTGGTCCAGTAGGGGGCTCGGACCGGGTGTCCCGCGGCGGCAGTTGGAGCGACGTTGCAGCGGATTGCCGGTCGGCGTTCCGCCTCGGGGACGACCCGACGGCCCGCGGGGGCAGCGACGGTTTCCGGCTGGCCCTGAGTTTCGTCGGAGTCCCAGGCAAGTCGGACCAAGACAAGTAGCCGTAGCGGAGCCTACACTCGTAGGCCCGAAGGGAGCGGAATAGCGGAGCCCGCGGTGCGTAGTCGGGCGGCACAGCATTCGCCAATCGCGACGACAACCGCGTCGCCTACGCTAGGGAAGTCGCGACACGGGAGTATTCGGCGCCGGTGATGGGGCGGAGGTGGTCGGAG
>JBJTOW010000823.1:0-4452 GCA_046074805.1 Planctomycetota bacterium
AGTCCGTCGTAAAAAGAAGATTCGACGTTGAGGAAGCGCTAGCTCGTCTTTGCGGCTCTGGCGGCCGCTCGATCGAACAGCCGCCGCGCGGCTCGCAGCGATTCGGCTAATTGTTCCACCTCCGCCACGGTGTTGTAGAAGTAGAAGCTCGCCCGGCAGCTTGCCGGCAATCCGAGCCGCTCGTGCAGCGGCATTGCGCAGTGATGGCCGGCTCGAACGGCGATGCCCTGGGCGTCTAGCACTTTGGCGATTTCGTCCGGGTGGGCTCCGCGCATCGTGAAGGTCGCGATCCCTCCTTTGTGCTCGGGGGTTGGTCCGAGAAGTTCGACGCCGTCGATTCGGGACAACGCTTCATGGGTGGCGCGACAGAGCCGCTCTTCATGCTGGTGAATACGCTCCAGCCCGATTCGCTCGAGGTATTCGATGGCCGCTCCCAGCGCGATCGCGTCGACGATCGGCGGCGTGCCCGCTTCGAACTTCGCCGGCAACATCGCCGGCTCGAAGCCATCGGTTGTCACCGTTCGGATCATGCTTCCGCCACCGAGGAATGGGGGCATAGCCTCCAGCAACGCCTCCTTGCCGTAAAGCACGCCGATACCGGTTGGGCCCAGCATTTTATGGCCGCTGAAGGCGACGAAGTCGGCGTCGATCCGCCGCACGTCCAGCCGTTGATGCGGGGCCGACTGAGCAGCATCCACCATGACCACCGCTCCAGCCGCATGCGCTCGGCGTGTCATCTCCTCGATCGGATTGATGGAGCCCAGCACGTTCGAGACGGCGGTGAACGCGGCCAACCGAGTTCGCTCGGTCAACATCCCCGTCCAGGCGTCGAGGTCCAGTCGGCCATCGGCCGCCAGCGGTGCAAACCGCAACCGGCAACCGGTTCGCGCGGCAAGCTGCTGCCAGGGGACGATATTCGAATGATGCTCCATGATCGTGAGCAGAATCTCGTCGCCGGCCCGGACGTTCGCCGTTCCCCAGCTATTGGCTACCAGGTTGACGGCCGCCGTTGTCCCCGATGTGAAAACCACCTCGTGCTTCCGAGCCGCGTTGAGGAGCCGCCGCACCGACTCCCGCGCACCCTCGTAACGCTCGGTCGTTCGAGCCGCCAGCGTATGGCCACCGCGATGCACGTTGCTGAAGTAGCTTTCGTAAGCGTCCCGCATCGCGTCGATCACCGCCCGCGGCCGCTGCGTCGTCGCCGCGTTGTCCAGGTAGACCAACGGCACCCCGTCGCCGACGGTGGTTCCAAGGATCGGGAAGTCCGCGCGTAGCGCCAAGACTTCGTCGTCGGTGAGCGGGACCACGGGGGCTTCCGTGGTTGGAACGACCGGGCGACTCGGCGTGTGCTCGGCGGCGACCGGCGTGCGATCCGCACCCGCCCGCGCGGCCTCCACTTTCTCCGCCAACGCTCGGACGAACAGCACCATCGAATGCAAACCATTGCTGCGCATCGGCGACAGGAATGTCCGCAGCTTGAGCCGCTCGAAGAGCGGTTCGACGCCAAAGGCCAGAATTTCGCACGGCGTGTGGTTGGAGAACGCGGCGAGCAGGATCGCGACTAAGCCGCGCACCATCGGAGCGTCGCTGTCGGCGAGAAACCGCAATCGCGGCTCAGCCATGGCCGCGGACGGTTCGTCCAGGATGAGCCAGACGTTGCTTTGGCAACCTTGCACCCGGTTCGCTTCGGTCCGCGCCGAGTCCGGAAAGGCGGCCAAGCAGTCGCCCAGCTCGATAAGGTATTCGAGCCGTTCGGTGCCATCCGCCAGTTCGGCGAATTCATCTTCAATTTCATTCAAACGCGGTAGTGCGGACGCCATGACGCGGTGGTTTCCTCCAGGATACAAGCGACCAGCGGATGGTCGACCCTGGGATAGTGTAGGGGTGGCACCCGCGATCCGGGTAGGCGTTGTTTTGGCTACTAGCGATTCAACTTCGCTTGATTCGGTCCGGAGTCTGATCTTCCGGCGGCGACGCGGCGGATTTCAACACGATCACGGGCCATCGCGACACAGCGGCGATCCGCGTAGCCATCGATGCGTCGGGAACGAAGACCCGGACGTCGGCGGGCGGCAGTTCATCGAGCGGTAAATCGCCCAGTAGCCGCCATTCCTGTTCACGGGACCAGTCGATCGGCGTCTTACCCGACCGCGTTGAGTGACGCTGAAACCATGGTCGGTCGGGCTCGGCCAAATTGTTCCAAGTCGACTCGTCGCCGTAGATGACAGGCCTGGCGCCGCGAGCCACCAGCGTCTCGGTCCGCACAGCAATCCCAAACGGCTCGGCATCCCAGCGGCCCCGATGCGCGCGAAAGGTCCGAAGCGACGACCGCTGGTCGAGCGGAGCGGCCGAAAAACAGACCGCCGCGAAACCGCCGCGAATCGCCAACGGCGAGGCTCGCAACCGCCCATCTTCGAGAATCCGACGCAGCGTCGCCGCCTCGGAACGGTCCCGCTCCGGCCGTTCGAACAGCAGCTCATCCAGGAACTCGGACTCCGTCTGACCGGTCCAAGGCCCCTCGTGCCTTCGCGTGGCATGCCAGAGCGCCGGCCAAGGCAGCGTGGTGGCGGTGTCCAAAATCGGAGCAGGTGTCGATGAGGGCCGCGCCGCTTCGATGGCGGTTACCGCTGAGGGCTTCGGCGGCGTCCATGTCTCGTGCGTCGCGATGCGATCCAGCCGCACTGGTTGCCAAGCGGGCGACTCGCGTTGCTGATATGCGATAAGTCTTTCGACCGTGCCTGCACGGCGGGCGGCCAGCACGCGAATCTCCTGGCCAAGCAGCCAGAGCAGCCGATCGCGGAGCGGAATTTCTTGGAACGACGGTTCATCGTCGTCGTCGTTGGCTTCAGCGAGTTCGACTTCGGCTGGCCCCGTTTGGGCCAAGAGTTCGCTGTGGTTGGACGTGGCTCCGCTCGTTGTCTCGGTTCCAAGTCGCAGGAAGAGCAATGGCAACGAGAAGCGTTCAGCGGCATGGCATACGAACCGGCAGGCGGCGGTGCCATCGACCGCCACCACGATGCCGCCAGAGGCGCGTAGTTCATCGCAAGCGGCCCGCAACCGCTGAAACCATTCAGGGTGCTCATCGAGCGCCCTGGGGAGACGGGAACTAATCAAGCTCCAGCGGCGGCCGGAGGGAATAGCGTTCGGAACATGGACGCGGCATTTGCCGACCCATTGCGCGACGCGCTCCGTCGCGAGTTCCGGGAAGACCGCGGACAGTTCCCGCCACACCATGGCGGCGGCTACTTCAACAGAGCCTCGAGCTTGCTGGCCAGCTCTTCGACCCGATGCGCCACTCCCACGACTTTGCCTTCCTTGTCGACCAACATCATGGTCGGAATGCCCCGGACGCCATAGCGCTTCGCCAGTTCCTGGGTCTCGTCGCCCGCGAGCGTTACCCAGGGCAGCTTGTGCTGGTCGTTGAACGTATGCAGCGCGTCGAGATCCTGATCGATGCTGATGCCAACGATGTCAAAGCCCTTCGCCTTGTGCTTTTCATACACGGCGCGAACGTTGGGCAATTCGCGGATGCACGGTCCACACCACGTCGCCCAGAAGTCGACCAGCACCACCTTGCCGCGATACTTGGCCCATTGGAATTCCTCGCCGGTGAGCGTCTTGCCGGCGATCTCGAGCGGTTTGCCGACGAGATCCGATTCGCCGCCACCCGAGGGCTCGGCCAACTTCTTGCCATATCGGGCCAACGTCTTGTCGCCGCTTTTGGAGAACAGTCCGCCGAATTCCACAAACAGTTTTTCGCGTTGGTCGTCGTCGGCCAGTTCGTTGATCAGCCGCACCGTATTCGAGGCCAGCCGCAAATGTTTACCTTCCAACTTTTCCTGGCGGCAGAATTCGCGAACCTCGCCCAATAGCTTGTCGATTTCGGCCGATTCCTTGGTTTCCGCCTGCATCACTCGGCGTTCGAGCCGCAGGAACCGCACTGTGGAAGCGACGGTCGGCCGCTCGTCCTTGGCCAGCGATTCGACGAACGCCGCCAGCTGCTCGTCGGCTTGTTTTTCATTCCGGTTGCTGGCTTCGAAGAGCACGCGGATCTTCGCGTCGATCGCTACGAGTTGAAACTTCGCGGGCGTTTCAGGATGAGCCAGCAGCCGGTCGGCGGCAATGACGATCGCGTCGATGAACCCCGGCCGCTCACGGATGCTCTTCGGCTTGTCGAACATCCGGTCGATGAAGTCGACCAACTCGAGCGGCTTCAGGTCCGCACGGGGCGCGTAGGGGTTGGCTTCCGGCAATTTGGAACCGGCCGCCGGTTGCGCGTCTTCGACAACCGCCGCCAGTAGAGCGACGAGCATCGTCGCCGCCGCCGAGCCGCGGTTCACAACAGCTTGCAAGGCGGGCGTCAACGAATCGAGCCGAGCCCCGTCCTTCGCAGGCGCCGCCGCTGGCGCCGCAGGCTTCGCGTCCGCCGGTTTGTCCGTGGCCGAATTTGCG
>JBJTOW010000824.1:0-4391 GCA_046074805.1 Planctomycetota bacterium
CCGCGGACATCGATCGTCGCCGTTCCCTGTCCGGTCGGCGGGGCCGCCAAGCCCGCGATGTTGCCCAGCGAGCCAACACCGTTGGAGATCGCGATCGACGCGAGAATCTCGCTGGCGCCCGCGTCGTCGACAATCACCATCGCGTTCGCCGAGGTGAACTGGAAAACCGAATCTTCGCTGGCCGTTTGCGTGCCGGGCACCGTGACGGTCGGCGCGTCGTTGATCGGGGCGATGGTGATGGTCAACGAGTCAGAATCCGTCAACATGCCGCCCGAGCCAGACAGTCCGCGATCGTCCGACAGGATCGTAATCACCGCATCGCCCGACAGGTTGGCGGTCGGCACGAAGCTCAGCGTGTTCAAGGCGGCGTTCACGTTGACGAGCGTTCCTTCGAACACCATGGTGGCGTTCGCGGTGCCTGTGCCGAGCAAGAACGAGAGGGCCCCTAGGGTCGATGGCGACAGGCTGAGCGTTCCCAGAGTCGCGGCCAGCGTCACGCGAATCGAACCTGATGCCGCATCGGCATCGCTAACCGCCCACTGACCGGCGGTGAAATTGACCGTGGTGTCTTCGTTGATATTGATCGGGCCGACGGGCAACGTATTCACCGGCGCGTCATTCACAGCCGAGATATTGAGCGCGACCGTGGACGCCACGATGTTCGGAATCGCGATCACCGGGGAATTCCCCAAGTCGTTGGTTGTGACCGACAATACCCCGCCACCGTTGTAGTTCAGCGGCGGCGTGAAGCTGAGGCCGTTTAGCGCTGTGTTGATATCGCCGACCTTGCCGACGACTCGTATCGCGAATGGATTCAGAAACTCGACGACAAGTCCCACCGGAACATTGGGGCCCAACGCGAGCGTACCCAGCCCGGAGGTTGGGTTGCCTGTGTCCACGACCGACACATCGACGCGGATGTCGGAATTCGTCGTGATCGCATCGTCGGAAACAATGATCTGGTTGCCATTAGCAGTGCTGAACACCCGCACGGTGTCTTCATTGAATGTCTGAGGGCCTGGAACGGTGTTCACTGGCGGATCATTCACCGCCGCGACGGCGATCGTCACGGTGTCGGTATCGATCTGAATACCGCCGGCCCCGGTTAACCCCTGGTCGCTCGTCGAGATCACCAGCGTCGCGTTGCCGCTGAAGAAATCGTTCGGCCGGAAGGTGACGGTGGTTAGCGCCGTGTTGATCGCGGCGATCGTGCCCGAGAATGTCATCACCGCGTCGGCGGTTCCGTCGCCCACGGTGAAAGTCAAACCAGAACGGCTACCCAGCGTCGCCACGCCGTTGCCGCCGGTGAGAGTCACGCGAACAACTCCGCTGCCCGCATCGACATCCGAGATCGACAATCGGCTACTGCCCGCCGCCGACAATGTCACTGGATCCTCATCGGTGGTGTTCACCGTGCCGAAGGTGGTCAAGCCATTAAAGAAGTTTACGGGCGGATCGTTCACAGGCGTCACGTTGATCGTCACCGTGTCGGTATCGATCTGTGCCGTGCTACCGCCCGCGTTGCCGAGGTCATTCGTGCGAATGACCATGGTGGCTTGGCCATTGAAGTCCTGGTTGCCGCGGAACGTGAGGGTCTGCAACGCGGCGTTGATCGCGTTGAGCGGCCCGACGAGCGACAGCGAACCGGTGCCGTTGCCCGTAACGGTCGTAATTCCCGTGGTGCTGCCGAGCGTCACGACGCCGTTGGTGGCGGTGAGCAAAACATCGACAGGCAGAGCCCCGGCGTCGTCGTTGATACGAACCGGATTGCCGCCCGCCGTTGTGAACGCCAAGGCGACATCCTCGGCCACCGTCTGCACTGCCGGCACGATATTCGACGGAGCGTCGTTCAGCGGCAGGACCACGATGTTGATGAAGTCTTCGTCGCTCTTAGGCCCATCGGCGCCGACAAAGCCACGGTCGTTCGTGTTGATCCGTAGCTCGGCGAGTCCATCGAAGTTGGCGGTTGGCCGGAAAATCAAACCATTCAGCCGCGCGTTGATGGTGGAAATCGTGCCTTCGAATGTCACGGTCGGATCGGTGATGCCGTCCTGGCCGGCGATCGGGAACGTCAGGCCCGCGCTGCTCGGAAGCGTGATCACACCGTTGGTCGCGGTCAGCGTCACTCGGACCGATTGAGTGGTGCCGTCCGCCGGATCGTCGATCGTGATCTGATTGCCGTTGGTCGCCGAGAAGACAAGGTTCGAATCCTCATTCATCGTGAACCGGGCGAGCGTCGCGGGGTTCGCGTTGCTCGCGTTCACGTACGCGATGAAATCGGTGTTGCCCTGCAAGTAGTTCACCGGCGCGTCGTTCACCGCCGCGATAGCGATCGGCACAGCGGTTGATGCGAACAACGGACCACCACCGCCGGCGAACGGAATGAATGTCGAGATCGCGCCGCCCGTCATTCCATTCACCACCACGGACGCGCCATTCTGCACGGTGGTAAGTCCAGAGATCGCGGTCGCGTCGATCGCCGCCTTGATTTGCCGAGCCAGTTCGTCGGCCGAATCCTCCGCCCAGAATGGAACGGCGATGTTTCCGAACGCAACGCCCGTCATGCTGCCTTGATCGACCCAAACCGGCACGCCGTTGAAGTCGGCGGCGGCGGTCGGGATACGGCCAGCGGGAGTCGCTGGCGGCGCGACCTTGGGCGGCGGGAAATTGATGCGGCCGCCGTCGGCGCTGGCCATGAAATTGGAAGTCTGCACGACTCGCTGAGCGACCGCCGCCCCTAACTGGGCCGCGGTGAAGCTTTCTTCCACGGCGATCGTGAAGACTCGGGGCGACAAACGCGTGACCATGTTGGTCAGCGGCGAGCCAAGGGCCGAGAACGTGACGCTCGGACCGTTCACCACAATCCGCCCGTAGCCGGCGGCGACCGATGTCACCAACTGAGTTGTGACAGGTGCGCCGGAGCCGTCGATCGCGGTTTGAATAGCGGCCGCGACCTGAGTGACAGTCTGGCCACTGGTGAACGGCACGCTGATATTTCCTGGTGTCACGCCTCCGAATCCGGTATCGAACTCGAAGGTGAACGTGGAACCGCCGCCGAACGACAAGCGGAATGTCTCGCCGTCGACCAATTGATTGCCACGCACGGCTTCGAGGATCGGGGCGAGCCCTTGGTTGCCCACAACGGAGATGTTCGTGGTGTTCGACTGAACTGCCGAGTCGCTCGCGAAGCTTAAACGCTCGCCAACAGCCGAAGCCGTAACGCCAGAACCGCCGGCGTTGATCGCGTCGCGGAGGAACCCGGCGACGCCCGAAGGCGTGAGGTTGCCAGAGATGTCAACCGCCGTGGCTCCGGCCGTCAACGCCTTGCCGCCGCTGGGCACAAACTCGAAGACCTGCGTTCCACCTGAGCCGGTTACCGACACGGTTTGATTGAACAAACTCGTCGCGTCCAACACGACGAACACCGGGCCGGTGTCCATCTGGAACAGCGTTTCGTTGCCATTGACCGACGCATTGGGATCTAACAGGAAGAAGTTGCCGTCGCGAATCACACGGCTGGGAATGGCGTTCGTCGTCTTCTCATTGACATTTTGCAGAACTTCCGGACCCGCGTCCATTTCGAAGACGTAGTCCTGGATGCCGTTGTTGATCACGAATTGGGCGCCATCCGGCACTCGGAAAATCGTGACGTTCGGATAGCTCGCAGAGGCGCTCTGATTCAAGACAGTTGGTTCGACAGCCAAGACTCCAGCGCCACGATTGCCGAAGTCGCGAACCGCGAATGAAATCGAAGCGGCGCCGCTAAAATTGGCGAAACCGTCGAATCGCAGGCCGTCAAGCGCGACATTCAATTCAGCGGGCGTGCCTCGCACCACAATCGCGGGGTCGGCGGTGCCGTCTCCCGTGGAGAACCAAAGCCCGACGGGCAGCGAAGCCGCCGTGAAAGTCATCAGGCCATTGACCGCGATGAGCTGCAACTCGAGAACGCCGACGCCAGCCGCCGTATCCCGCGGAGTCGCTTCCAGCACATCGACATCGACAACGCTGATCAAGTTTCCGTTCGCGGCGCTGAACACCAGCGGTTCGTCCTCGCGAACGAACTGCGTGGAGGGAACGTTGAGCACCGGCGCGTCGTTGACTGCCAACACCGAGATCGTCAACGTGTCGGTGTCGAAGAGCGACGCTCCCGAGTTCGGCGCGTCATGCCAATTGCCTAAATCGTCCGTCGCCACGACCAGTGTCGCGTTGCCGTTGAAATCTTGGTTCGGCGTGAACACCAACCCATCGAGCGCCTGATTGATGAACGTCGTGTTGCCTTGGAAACGAACGACCGGATCGGCGAAGCCGTCGCCCTGTAGGAAAGCCAGCGCCAAGGGATGGTTTTCGACGGAAACCTGCAATTGGTAACTCTGACCAGTCGCCGGCGCGAA
>JBJTOW010000825.1:0-7300 GCA_046074805.1 Planctomycetota bacterium
GCACTACGGCGAGCGTTGGGCGCGGCACTGGCTGGACGTCGCCCGCTACGCCGACGACAAGGCGCTCGCGTTCGTGAATCCCTGGCCGCATTCCTACCGGTATCGCGACTGGGTCGTGCGGGCGTTCGCGGACGACCTGCCCTACGACGAGTTCCTCCGCTTGCAGCTCGCGGGCGACCTGCTGCCCGGCCCTGTCGATGACTACAACCGGCGGCTGGCCGGTCTCGGCTTTCAGGGCCTTGGCGCCGTCTACCACAAGGGAAATGTCGGCGAACAGGTCAAAGCGGACGAGATCGACGACCGGATCGATACGCTGACCCGCGGTTTGCTCGGCCTGACCGTCGGTTGCGCCCGCTGCCACGACCACAAATACGACCCGATTCCGACCCGCGATTATTATGCGTTGGCGGCCGCCTACAACGGCGCCGGCTGGGACGAAGTCGCTTTGGCTTCGCCCGAGGAAATCGCCCGCTATCAGGCCTGGGACAAAGAAGCGAAAGAGAAACAAAACCAGCTCAACCAATGGCTGGAAGCCCGCGGCCGCGACCTCGGACAGGCCGCCTTGCAAGATGTCGAACGGCTGCTGTTGGTCGCCTGGCAGACTCGCATGTTGCAAGTCAGCAAGATCGCGTTCGACGAGGCCAAATGGGCGGAACAGGAACGACTGTCGGCGTTCTTCCTGAACCGGGTCCGCAAGCTTCTCGAGACGCTCGGCGCCGGCAAGCCCCCCGAGCCGCTCGCCGCCTGGGCCGGCATCGTCGCCGAGGAATCGAAGCAGCTGCGGATCGACGGCAACCAAGTCGCCGTTACCCCGCGTCTTCGCGAAGCAACCGCCAAGCTTGCGGGCGAGATCCACGAGGCGGTGGCGCTCCGCACAAAATCGGAGAAGCTCAGCCCGCCCCAAGAAGCGTTACTCAAGGCCGTGTGGCTCGACGGCAAGGCACCGTTTGCGGTCGCCGCGAAAGAGGCGGCCGATTTGCTTTCCCCCGAACTCAAGCTGGAACAGGCGGCTCAGCAAACCGCCATCGCCGACCACGCCAAACTCGCCCCGCCCCAACCACCGCGAGCGCATGGCGTCACGAGCGGCGGCGGCGCGATGCGTATCTATATTCGCGGCAACGTGCTGCGGCCCGGCGAAATCGCCCCGCCCGGCTTCCTGCAAGTGCTCGGTGCCAACTCGACGGCGGTCCGTTCCCCCGATCGCTTCACGCGACTCGATTTGGCCCACGCCATCGCCTCGCGGGACAATCCTTTGACCTCGCGGGTGATCGTCAATCGCGTCTGGCGGCAGCATTTCGGCCGCGGGCTGGTCGCCACGCCAAGCAACTTCGGGCAGCTGGGCGAACGGCCGACGCACCCGGAATTGCTCGACACCTTGGCGGTTCGCTTCATGGACTCGGGGTGGTCGCTCAAGTGGCTCCATCGTGAGATCGTCGCTTCCGCCACGTACCAGCTTGCGGCCGACCATGACCGTGAGGCGGCGGCGGTCGACCCGGACAACCGCTGGCTGTGGCGTTTCGCGCCGCGGCGGATGGAAATCGAAAGCTGGCGCGACGCCGTGCTTTTCGCCTCGGGGCGACTCAACCGCGCCCTGGGCGGTCCTTCGGCCAGCCTCGCCGACGCGTCCCACATCCGCCGCACCTTGTACGGCAAAGTCAGCCGCCTGGAGCCCGACAAGCTGCTCGTCGCCTTCGATTTTCCCGACGCGAATGTCTCCAGCGAACAGCGTCACACGACGATCGTCCCGCAACAGCAACTGTTTGTGCTCAATAGCGAATTCATGCTGGCCAGCGCCCGCGAATTCGCCGCCCGGATCGAACGCGCGAGCCCTGATGAAGCGGGCCGGATCGAATTCGGTTACCAGGAGGCGTTCGGCCGCTCTCCGACCAACGATGAGCGGGAAGCGGCGTTGGCATTCGTTCGCGCCGCGTCCTCGGCGTCGTCGTCGGCGGCGGCGTCGTCGGCGGCCGCGTCGTCGGCGGCCGCGCCAGCCGCGTCGTCGTCGGCAGCGTCGTCAGCGGCCGACCAGTCGGCGGACAAACTTAAAGTCTGGGAACAGGTCGCGCACGCCCTGCTCGCGGCCAACGAATTCACCTGGATCGAATAGGCCAGATAGATCCAGCCAACGAAGCAAACCCAATCGACCGAGCAGACCTCGTTCATCCAGAGACAGGAACCACGATCATGATTACCCGACGGGATGCATTGCAACGCGCGGGAACGGGGCTCGGTGTGCTGGGGCTGGCGAGCATGCTTCCGCAGCGCGAACTCGCGGCGGCCAACCCGCTGTCGCTTAAGCCGCCCCATTTCCAGCCGCGGGCGAAACATATTATCCATTTGTATATGAATGGCGGCCCGTCGCAGGTCGACACGTTCGATCACAAACCGGCGCTCGCCACCCATGCGGGCCAGCGGCCGGCGAGCACCACGGAGCTCAAGACGGAAAACGGCACGGGCGGGCTGCGGCCGTCGCCATTCAAGTTCGTGAAACGCGGCGAGTCTGGTCTTCCGATCAGCGAACTTTACTCGGAGACCGGGCGTTTCGCCGACGACCTGTGTGTTATCAATTCGATGTATACCGACATCCCGAACCATGAGCCATCGATGTTCATGATGAACAGCGGGCATGTGCAGGCGATTCGGCCGTCGTATGGTTCCTGGCTGCTGTATGGTTTAGGCACGGAGAACGAGAGCCTGCCGGGGTATGTCGTGCTGAGTCCCGGGCTGCCGGTCAACGGCGCGGCGAACTGGAGCAATCGGTTTCTTCCCGGTGTCTATCAAGGCTGCCATTTGAATCTGCCGGTCGACTTTCGTCCCCAGCAAGTCTTGCCGCACTTGGAAAACGGACAGCTATCGGCCGCGTCGCAACGCCGACAGCTCGACTTCATCCAACAGCTCAACGCCCGCCATCAATCCATGCGGGCGACGGAGGATCCGCTGGACGCTCGGATCGCCTCGTTCGAACTGGCGTTTCGCATGCAAGCGGCGGCGCCCGAGGCGTTCGATTGGCGGACCGAACCGGATTCGGTGCAAAAGCTGTATCAGGGCACCGACGGGAAAATGAACGGTTTTGGCGTGAGCTGTTTGCTGGCTCGACGGCTGGTCGAACGGGGCGTGCGCGTGGTGCAGATCTATTCGGGAGCGGGCCAACCCTGGGACACGCACGGCAACAACGACGGCCAACACCGTCAGTTGGCGGGCGCCTCCGACCGTTCGATCGCGGGCCTCTTGGCCGATTTGAAACAACGCGGGTTGCTGGAAGAGACGCTCGTTTTGTGGGGCGGTGAATTCGGACGCACTCCGGCGTCGCAGGGCAACGACGGCCGCGACCACAACCATTGGGGCTTTTCCGTGTGGCTCGCCGGCGGCGGCATTCGCGGCGGTCTGGCCTACGGCGCGACCGACGACTTCGGCTTCAAGGCGATGGAAAAACGGGTCCACCCGCACGACCTGCACGCCACCATGCTGTATCTGATGGGGCTCGACCACGAACGACTGACCTACCGCTACGGCGGCCGCGACTTCCGGTTGACCGACGTTTCCGGCACCGTGATCCGCGACATCCTGGCGTGACGGAACGCGGCGACGGACTGGAAGTCCGTCGTACGAGAGATCAAGCGACGGACTGGAAGTCCGTTGTACGAAAGAGCAGGCGACGGACTGGAAGTCCGGTGTACGGGAGAGTAGGCGACGGACTGGAAGTCCGTTGTAGGGGGGCGGGGCGACGGGGTTGGAACTTCGCGCGGCATCCGGCGGCTTGTCGCGCGGAAGGCGGGCGGACAGAATGTCGGGGCGTTGTTTTCGGTTCGTCGCGTTCCAGGAAAGTTGCCCGTTATGCCACGTTGCGTCTTGGCTTATTCCGGCGGTCTCGACACTTCAGTCATCCTCGGTTGGTTGATGGACGAGGGGTACGAGGTACACGCGGTGTACGTCGATCTCGGGCAGCCGTGCGAGGACCGCGAGGCGATCTTGAAGAAGGCCCGCGACATCGGGGCCGCCAGCGCGCAGATTGTGAACGCCCAAGAGGAACTGGTCCGCGATTTCGCATTCCCCGTGCTTCAGTGGCGGTCCAAGTACGAAACCCACTATCTGCTCGGCACGTCGATCGCCCGGCCGCTCATCACGAAGAAGTGCTTGCAGGTTGCCCGCGACGTCAATGCCGATTCGTACGCTCACGGCGCGACGGGCAAGGGGAACGATCAGTGCCGCTTCCAGTTGGCGGCGGACGCGTTGCAACCCGGTTTGCAGGTGATCGCGCCGTGGCGGATGGAGCGGTTCCGCAAGACGTTTCCGGGCCGCACGGAAATGATCGCCTACTGCAACGACCGCAATATTCCCGTCAAAGCGTCGGTGGCCAAGCCGTATAGCTCGGACGAGAACTGCCTGCACATCAGCTACGAGGCTGGAAAGCTGGAAGATCTCGGCGTCAACGGGTTCGACCTGGTCGAATTCGGCATGACGGTGTCCCCCGAGCAGGCGCCAAACCAGCGGGAGACGGTGGCGTTGCAATTTGAACAAGGCGTGCCGGTGGCAGTGAACGGCGTACGAATGCCCGCCGACAAACTGCTGCTCGAACTGAACCGAATCGGCGGCCGCAACGGCGTCGGTCGCGTCGACATGGTCGAGAATCGATTTGTGGGGATGAAGAGCCGTGGGGTCTACGAATCGCCGGGCATGACGATTCTGTACGAGGCGTTGATGTACATCGAGCAATTGACGATGGACCGCGACTTGATGCATCTGCGTGACCGGCTCGCCCCGGAAATCGCGGAAATGGTGTACTACGGTTTCTGGTACACAGCCAAAATGGACGCCCTCATGGCGTTCATCCGCGACGCCCACCGCAACAGCACGGGCGAAGTGAAACTGAACCTTTACAAGGGGAACGTGATGGTCGACAGCCGTTCGAGCCCCAAGAGCTTGTACGACGAGGGGATCGCGACCATGGAAGGCGGTGGGTCGTACAATCAGACGGACGCCGAGGGATTCCTGCGGATCCAGGGCCTGCCCAGCCGCGTTCAGGGACGTGTTTCCCCGCGCGCGTTCTAGGCCGTTTCACGGCGGTGAAAACCGCCAGCCAGGACTGCGATGTACCTTCTTGAAAATCCGGTGCTGCAACGCGAACTGCTCGTCAATCTCCGGATGAAGCGGTCGTTCGCGTTGTTGTTCCTGTACTTGGCGGCGCTGTCGGCGGTCGTCTATTTCGCGTGGCCGGCCGATACTCGCATCGATCCAACCCGCCAGCAGTCCGGCCGTCAATTGATCGATCTGTTCTTCAGTGGCCAGTATCTCCTGGCATCGCTCATCGCCCCCAGTTTCGCCGCCGGCGCGATCACCGGCGAGAAGGAACGCAAGACCTACGAAATGCTGCTCGCCAGCCCATTGAGGCCGGCGGCGATTGTGCTCGGCAAGTTGCTCGCGTCGCTTACCCACGTCGCCGCTTTGATCTTCGCTTCCTTGCCGATTGTGATGCTCTGCCTTCCGCTCGGCGGCGTCTCGCTGTACGAAGTGCTGGCGGCCTACGTCGGTTTGATCCTGTCCGTGGCGACCTACGGCATGATCAGCGTGGCGTGCAGCAGCTACTTCAAACGCACGGCCGCCTCGCTAGTGGTTTCCTATTTGGTCATTCTGCCGTTGTCGATCTTCGGCGTGGCGGTTTGGTTCATCCTTGCCGATAGTCAAGCCTGGTTGCGGCTGATGATGACAGTGACGTTGCTTCCGGCCGTCGCCGCCACCATGTGCTATTTGCTGTTCATCAACACGAACGAGCGTCTGTTGCACCCGCCGGACGTTGGCAGCGAAGGCCAGGAAGTTGTCGACCTGGAACAAGAAGCGCAGCAAGCGGTCGGGTTGGTGATCAACCGCGATCAATTCCCCGATCGCCTGTTCGCGCCCGCCAAACGCGACGACCTCATGGAGGACGGCGCGAACCCCGTCTACGACAAAGAGGTGCGGAGCGAGATCTTTAGCCAAGGCACGCTGATGCTGCGAGTCGTGATCCAGGTCAGCATGATCCTGGCGATCCCGATCATGGCATTTTGCCTTTATATTTGGTCCCACTACACGCCGGTCTACGTTTCGTATGTGCTGCTTTTCAACCTGTTGGTCGGCCCAGTCTTTTCCGCTGGCAGCATGACCAGCGAACGCGAACGCGAAACCCTGGACCTGCTGCTCACGACGGTCATCAGCCCCTGGCAGATCATGTGGGGCAAGCTGATCGCTGGACTACGGATCTCCAGTGTATTGACGATGTTCCTGGTCTGGCCGATTGCCTTGGCCGCGTTGTTGGTGCCGTTCTACTGGAAGAACTTCCCGGCCGTCGTCGCCTATTTGGGCATCATTTTGTTGACGTGCCTCAGCACCGCGGTCGTCGCCCTGTTCTGCTCGGCCGTCTTTCGCAAGACGGCGGTCAGCATGATTACCGCCTACGCGGTGATCGCCGCCTTGTTTTTCGGCCCATGGGCAACCCGCTACCTGACGGGTGTCTTCGGCTCGACAGCCGCCGCCACCACGACAGCCGCCGCCACCAAGGCAACCAACGCCACCAAGACAGCCGCCGCCACCAAGACAGCCGCCGCCAAAGCCGCCGCCGCCGCGCCTTCCGCCGTGGCCGCAAGCGGCGGCGGTGCCGCTGTCGGCGGCACGCTGGCCGGCCGCGCTTGGACGGGCTGGGTATCGATCTTCAGTCCGTTCGCGATCGCCTTCGAGGTGCCGCTGTTTCCCGAGGATTATGTGTTAGGCGAGTCGCCAACAGTGCAGGGGGACTGGCTGTTGTTTTTCAGCTATTTAGCGTTCACCCTGCTGCTAAACGCGGTATTGCTGGCTGGCATGGTGTGGCTCTTCCGGTCTCGCTGGCGTGTCTCGGGGGACGCGCGCTAACGGTTATGCTCAAGGAAGCGCTCAAGAAATTCTGGGGATACGACGGCTTTCGTCCGCTGCAGGAAGAGGCGATGCGGACGGTGCTGGATCGCCGCGACTCGGTGGTGATCCTGCCTACCGGTGGCGGCAAGTCGTTGTGTTACCAAGTCCCCAGCATTTGTATGCCGGGATTGGCGGTCGTGGTTTCGCCGCTGATTTCATTGATGAAGGACCAGGTCGACGCCCTACGCGCCTGCGGCGTGCCGGCGGCGTACATCAACAGTTCCCAGTCGTCCGAAGAACGTCGTGCCGTGTCGCGGTCGATCGAGCAAGGTCAACTGAAGCTGCTGTACATCGCCCCCGAGCGGCTCGTGCAGCCGAAGACGCTCGACTACCTCGCGCGGTCCCACTTGTCGCTGTTCGCCATCGACGAAGCGCATTG
>JBJTOW010000826.1:0-2736 GCA_046074805.1 Planctomycetota bacterium
GCGACTATGACGCGATGGAAGCGGCGGTCAACCCGCGCACTAAACTGCTCATCAGCGAATCGCCGACCAATCCGCATTTGAGCGTTGTCGATCTGGAGCGGTTCGCCGCGATCGGCCGCCGCACCGGCGTGGAAACGCTCATCGACGCCACCTTGGCGACTCCGTACAACGTCCAGCCGTTGAACTACGGTGTCGACTACGTGCTCCACAGCGCCACAAAATACCTGGGCGGCCACAACGATTTGCTGGCCGGAGTGATCATCGGGGCGGCGGACAAATTGGAACCGGTCCGCAAGCTCCGCGGGATCATGGGCGGTATCAACTCGCCTCACAACATCTACCTGCTGCAACGCGGCCTAAAGACGTTTGAATTGCGCATGGAGCGTCATAACTCCAACGGGCAGGCCGTCGCCGAATTCCTGGCCGGGCACCCACGAGTTGAACGGGTTTACTACCCTGGTTTGCCGTCCCATCGCGATCATGAAGTGGCCAAACGGCAAATGCGCGGCTTTGGCGGTCTGATCACGTTTCTGGTGAAAGACGCGAACGCCGAGCAAACGGCGGCCATCGTGGACGCCGTCCGCATTCCTCGGATCGGTCCGAGTCTAGGCGGCGTGGAATCGTTGATCGAACAACCGCTGGTCATGAGCTACCTGGATTATTCGCCCGAGCAGCGGTTATCGTTCGGCATCTACGACAACATGATCCGCCTGTCGTGCGGCATCGAAAACGCCGCCGACTTGATCGCCGACCTGGACCAAGCCCTCAAGACGTGAGGGGCGGGTGATGGGTGGCGGGTGATGGGTGGCGGGTGATGGGTGGCGGGTGGCGGGTGATGGGTGATGGGTGGTGGGTGAGAGGTTTGCACGACGGACTTCCAAGTCCGTCGCTCCGTCACCGTCGACGCACGGTCCCGCCCGGCGACGGACTGGAAGTCCGTCGTACGGCAGAGCAGCCCCTGAGTCTCTGGACGACGAACATCCCAGTCCGTCGTACGGCAGAGCGTGCTCGGCGCTCTGGCAACTCCCTGACTTTCCGCTACGGGCCTTCTATCCAGCCGCCGCCGAGGACTTGGTCGTTGTCGTAGAGCACCACCGCTTGCCCCGGGGCGACGCCGTGACGCGGTTCATCGAAACGAACGTGGATTCGCGATCCAGGCAAAGCGGCGAAGGCGGCGGGGACCGGCGAGGCGTTGTAGCGGATCTTGGCGAAACCTCGCTGCGTCTCGGTGGGCGGATCGACGAGCCAATTGGCGCGGTCCGCCGTTAGCTCGCTCCGCGCGAGTTCGTCATGGCGTCCGATGACGACGCGCCGCGTGTCCGGTTCGATCCTCACCACGAAATGCGGTTCGCCCATCGCCACGCCCAAGCCTTTACGCTGGCCGATGGTGAACCGTTCGATGCCGGGGTGCGTGCCAACCACTCGACCGTCGGTCAACACGATTTCGCCAGACAGGTCCGCCTCGCGCCTCGCCCGCACGAACTCGTCGTGCTTGCCCGAAGTCACGAAGCAGATCTCTTGGCTGTCCTTTTTGTCGGCCACTCGCAGGCCAATGCTGGCGGCAAGCGCACGGATCGCCGGCTTTTCGTAGCCACCGACCGGCAGCATCATCCGCGATAACAGCCGCCGTTCGATTCCGAATAGCACGTACGATTGGTCTTTGGAGAGATCAACACCGCGTCGCAGTCTCGGCGAGTCGCCAGCGGCGGCCGTCTCCAATCGGGCATAATGGCCCGTGGCGACGAATTCAGCCCCGATGCTATCGGCGAAGTCGAACAGCCGGCCGAACTTCAACCAGTTGTTGCACATAACGCAGGGGTTGGGCGTGCGTCCGGCACTGTATTCGTCGACAAAGTAATCGACGATCTGACGAAACTCGGCCTGGAGGTCGAGCGGATAGAAAGGGATTCCGAGCCGATTCGTGACGCGGCGCGCATCATCGGCGTCTGTGGCGCTGCAACAGCCTTGCTTATGGTCCGGACGCTCTTGAATGATCGGAAGCGGCGCGAGTCCCGGTTCAACCGCGCAGGCCTGCGCCGACTCCTCGCCGTGCCGCATGAACACGCCAGTGACATCATGGCCCGCTTCGAGCAGCAGGTGCGCGGCGGCGCTGCTATCCACACCGCCCGACATCGCCAACACCACCCGCGCCATCTTCGATTGCTCCCACCCGTTTCGACAATGCTCCTGTAGAGTGTAGCGCGCTTGCGACACTCGTGACAGGTCCACGGCCCCGATCTGCCACGTCGTGGACGGATGGAATCTTGCGCCGACCTTTCTCAAACTCGCCGCGTTTTCAACTTACCTCGCAGCGCTATGGCACGCGATCACGCCCTACGCGGGTTGATCGCGCGCTGTTCCAACGAGCCTCACGATTTGCCGAGACGGCTAATTGAGAGTGAACGGCATGCCGTCCTGGGCGCTGCAAAGCCGCAGCCACATATTCGGATCGATGGTGAATGAAATGGAATGGACCGAGCCATCGCAGAAGACGGTGAGCAGCGTGGTGTGCGACGAGCCGAAAATCTGGCCGCATGTGCCGCCGGGCACTCGGCGGTTCTTCAGCGGCGGCGTGATCGGACTGCTCGCCGAAAAGACCTTCCATAGGCACATCGGCATCTTCTCCTGCAGACTCACAAAACAACAACACAAGCGATTCGCTGCAACTTGTCGCCATCAAGTCTCAAGCCCTTTTATCAAACCATCTTCAGCCAGAATGGCAACAAGCTTCAGGAA
>JBJTOW010000827.1:0-5901 GCA_046074805.1 Planctomycetota bacterium
GACCAACTCGCCCCGCCGCTCACCCACCAGTTCCATCACTGGGCCGAGTTTGTCCGAAGGAACTTCAACCACAAGCGACTCGTACGGCTCCTCTTTGCCATGCTCCGTTTCGCGGAGGATGACTTTCGGCTTGCCGACCGACAGCTCGTAGCCTTCGCGCCGCATGGTTTCGATCAGGACCGCCAGATGCAGGACGCCGCGGCCCGAAACGGCGAACGCCTCGCTCCCTTCGATCGGCCGAACTCGCAGGGCGACATTCCGCTCCAACTCCCGCATCAACCGCTCGCGAACCTGCCGTGTCGTTACGTATTTTCCATCGCGGCCAGCGAACGGCGAGGAATTGATCGTGAAGACCATTTCCAGCGTGGGCTCGTCGACGGTCAAACGCTCCATCGCCCGGGGCGCGGCGGCGTCGCAGATCGTGTCGCCAATTTCGATTTCCGGCAGGCCGACCACCGCCAACACATCTCCCGCTTGGGCATCGCGCACCTCGACCCGTCCCAACTTGTCGAAGGTGAACAGCTGATTGACCTTGCCCATCACGGTCCGCCCACCCGCCTTCATCTGCACGACCTGTTGGCCGGCGCGAATCGTGCCCGCGGAGACGCGGCCAATCGCGATCCGTCCGATGAATTCGGACCAATCCAGCGTTGTGACGAGCATCTGTAGCGGAGTATCAGGCTCGACTTCCGGCCCCGGCACCACATCGAGGACCATGTCAAGCAGCGGGTGGATCGAGTCGGTTCGGACCGCCGGATCGGACGTGGCGAACCCTTCCCGCGAACTGGAAAACATGTGCGGGAACTCGGTCAACGTATGGTTCGTGTCGAGTTCCATCAACAGCAGAAGCGCCTGGTCGAGCACTTCCTGCGGACGAGCGTCGGGACGGTCAATCTTATTCACCACCACGATCGGCTTCAGACCGCATTCGAGCGCCTTTCGGAGCACAAATCGGGTTTGGGGCAGGGGCCCCTCGGCGGCGTCGACGAGCAAAATCGCCCCGTCCGCCATCCTCACCACCCGCTCAACCTCGCCGCCAAAGTCGGCGTGGCCCGGCGTGTCGATAATATTGATCTTCACGCCCTTGTAGCCCAACGCGATGTTCTTGGCCAGGATCGTGATGCCTCGCTGCCGCTCTAATTCGTTCGAGTCCAGGATGCATTCGCCTTGCAACTGGCTGTCACGGAACTGGCCGCATTGGCGCAGAAAACAGTCGACAAGCGTCGTCTTGCCGTGGTCGACGTGAGCGATGATGACAATGTTCCGCAGGTCGTTCCGTCGCATGATAAAGACAGGGCGTCCATAAAAAGTCCCGAACAGCGCACCGCCGACGGCCGACGGATCGCTTTGCGGCCGGATCGTAGCAAATGTTCCCCGCCTTGGGCAGGCGGCGGAGCTGGAGTCGGGCGTTGTGACGGGTGACGGGTGACGGGTGACGGGTGACGGGTGACGGGTGGCGGGGGGCGGGCAGAAGCGGGAGATCGGTAGTGATGCTGGGACCTCAAGGCAACGGCGATCGGTTCAACGTGACGCGATTCCCAAATTCCAGGTTGCTTTTCGTGAACCTCTACCCGTCACCCGAACCCCACCACCCACCACCCACGACTAGAATCGGGGCGGCGAGACCCGGCATCGGGCCGGCAAGAATTCGACGGCCAGCGGGAGCATCATGAAGATTACGAGCATTCCGCAGATCATCCGCAACGTGAAGCGATGGACGGAAATCATCTCCGTTCTCAGCCGTTATGGGCTCGCCGATTGGCTCAGCCAGTTGAACATCGACTTCGCGAAGGACGCCTTACGGAATCGCGATGGCGAAATTTTGGCGCGCCATACACGCGAAACGCGGATTCGCATGGCCCTTACCGATCTGGGGCCGACCTTCATCAAGCTCGGTCAGCTGCTCAGCACTCGGCCGGATGTGGTTGGGGTGGAGCTTGCGGACGAGCTGCGAAAGCTCCAGACCGGCGTGCCATCGGACCCGCCGAAAGCGGTGCGCGATCTGATCGCCGCCGAACTTGGGCAACCCGTTGAGGAGTTATTCGCCCGTTTCGACGATGTGCCGGTAGCGTCGGCGTCGATCGGGCAGGTCCACCGAGCGACGCTGCACGACGGCGCCGAGGTGGTGGTCAAGATCCAACATGCCGATATCGAAGGGGTGATACGCGAGGACTTGGAAGTGATCGCGGGTCTGGCGCAGCTGGCAGAGCACGTTCCCGAGTTGGTGCCGTACCGGCCAAAGTCGATGGCGGCGGAGATGGCGCGAACGCTCCGCCGGGAACTCGATTTCGCGCTTGAAGAACGCAACCTCCAGCAGTTCGCCGCTCAACTGGCGGACAACGCCGGGGTCCGGGTGCCGAAAACGTTCCCCGAATTCTGCACGTCGCGAGTGATCACCATGGAATGGCTGGACGGCATCAAGCTGTCCGACACGGCGCGGTTGCGAGCTGCCGCGATCGATCTGGCGGAGATCGCGCGGCGTGGAGCGGCGCTCTACGTGGATATGATTTTCACGCACGGCTTCTACCACGCCGATCCGCACC
The DNA here is from genome assembly GCA_046074805.1 of Planctomycetota bacterium. Lineage (GTDB taxonomy): Bacteria > Planctomycetota > Planctomycetia > Pirellulales > Pirellulaceae > CAIXSC01. The sequence goes on from JBJTOW010000827.1 coordinate 2,544, forward strand.
CCGGAAACATTTTGCTGCTGCCTGGCAACATCATTGGCCTCTTGGACTTCGGCATGGTGGGGCGGATCGATGAGCGGTTACGGGAAGACATCGAAGCGATGCTAATGTCGATCGTCAATCGCGATGTGCTGATGCTCACCTCGATTATCAAGCGGGTTGGCACCACGCCCTCTGAGCTTGACGAGTCGGCGTTGGCGGTCGATGTCGCCGATTTCGTGGGCAACTACGCGACGCAATCGCTCAGTCATTTCAATGTGGGCGCGGCGCTCAATGAAATCATCGAGATTGTGCGTCGCCATCGGATTTTCCTACCGGCCCAGGTCAGTCTGCTGATCAAGACGCTCGTGACGCTGGAAGGCACGGGTCGCATGCTGCATCCCGACTTCAGCTTGCTGGAAATCATGCGTCCCTTCCATCGGCAAATGATTCTCCGCCGCCTCTCGCCCGCGCGACAAATGCGGAAAATGCGGCGCATTTACTGGGAATTCGAAAACTTACTCGAAGTGCTTCCCGGCCGCACCTTGGACATCCTGCAGCAGATCCAAGCGGGAAAGTTCGACGTCCACCTGCAGCATCGCGGTTTGGAACCCTCGGTGAATCGGCTTGTGCTCGGCATGCTCGCAAGCGCTCTGTTTCTGGGTTCATCGCTTCTGTTGAGTTACGAAGTGCGCCCCTTGCTGTTTCCCGACAATGGATTCCTCGGTATCCGAAACCTGTCGATTCTCGGACTGGCGGGGAGCGTTACGGCGCTGCTCATCGGCCTGAGACTGCTCCGCGCCATCGGCAAGTCCGGCCATTTGGATCGAACCGACTAACGCCGCGCCGCCATAGCCAACCCGTCTCACAACACGTCAGGCGAACAGTTCTTGGCGAATATCTCGTCCTCGAAACTGGCCCTCGAAAACGCATCCTCCGAATCGGCTCGGCCACAACATCGCAACGACAACATCGCAACGACAACACCGCAACCAGCACGGCTCAAAATACAAAATAACGGCCAGAAAACCCTTCCCCGACCCAGGAGCGACCGCATGTGGCTGAACCTTCCCAAACACGCGAAGTCACTCGCATTCTTGACCGCTCGACCTCTAACGATCGCCATGCATTTCTTGAGCCTTTCGCTGTGGGGCGTATCGTCGAACGCCTCATTGCTGGCTACGGCGGTGGAGCCGAACGCGACAGACGCGAACCATTTTGTGTCCGCGCCGGCCGCGCCGACTCAACCCGCGCCGACTCAACCGGCGCCGACTCAACCGGCACCCACGCCAGCCGCCGCCATTGCTCCGGCAACTGCGGGGCAAATCGAACCGATCGTCATCGGCGGACGCCGCGAATTGTTCGTCGACCGACATTTGGTGGAAGCGTTGCGTGGGGCCGAATTGCGGTTACAGACGCCGCGGTCGGCGAGCGTCGCCTTTCGCTTCGACAAACCTTGGGAGGGCGAGGTCAGCGGCTATGTCACGGTCCTGCATGACCGCATCGACGGCCGCGACCTCTACCGCATGTATTACCGTGGCCGTCCATTGACCGGCTACGGCGACAATGATCCTCGCGCGCAAGAGGTCACCTGTTACGCGGAAAGCGCGGACGGTCTACGATTCGAGCGGCCCAAGCTGGGATTGATCGCGTTTGGTGGCAACAAGGACAACAATGCGATCCTGGCGGACATCGGGCACGTTACGCACAACTTCGCGCCGTTCATCGACACGCGGCCGGGTGTGCCAGCGGACGAGCGGTTCAAGGCGGTCGGCGGGAGCAGCCAATCTGGATTGATCGCCTACGTGTCCGGCGATGGTATTCATTTCCGCCCTTTTCGGGAGAAACCGATCATCACGGGCGGCGCGTTCGATTCGCAGAACAACATTCTTTGGTCTGAACATGAGCACCGATACGTCTGCTTTTTTCGCACTTTCCGCAATGGGGTGCGCTGGATCACGCGCACGACATCCGAGGATTTCGTGAATTGGACGCCGTCGGTCGATATGACGTTCGGCAACGCTCCGAATGAGCACCTCTACACGAACCAGACGGTGGCGTATTTCCGCGCTCCACACATCTATTTGGGAACGGCCGCGCGGTTCTGGCCGGGGCGTGGCGGGCTGACGGAGGCGGATGCGGCCGAGTTGGCGATTGACGCGAAGACGAACTATCCGGGACTCAAGAAAGATTCATCGGACGCCGTGTTGCTGAGCAGCCGAGGAGGCAATCGCTACGATCGGGAATTCCTTGAATCGCTGGCGCGACCAGGCCTGGACCGCCGCAATTGGACGGCTCGCTCCAATTATCCGGCTCGCGGCATCGTGCGTACCGGACTCGACGAAATGTCGATTTATATCCAGCGGAATTACGGTCAACCGACGCATCACCTCGAACGCCTAGCCTACCGATTGGATGGGATAACCTCGTTACATGCTGGCTATCAACCGGGTGAACTCGAAACCAAACCGATCGTGTTCCAGGGACGGCGGCTAAGTTTGAACCTATCGACCAGCGCCGCTGGCGGCGTTTCGGTGGAGATTCAGGACAACGAAGGACGGCCGTTGCCCGGCTTCGCCATGGCGGACTGCCGCGAAATCAATACGGACGACTTAGACCGGGTGGTCGCGTGGAAAGGCGGCGCCGATGTCAGCGAGTTGGCCGGGAAACGGGTGAAGCTGCGATTCCGACTAAAGGACGCCGATCTCTTCTCGTTCCAATTCATCGATTGAACAAGCCGTCGTGCGGGGCGTGCAACACGCCGCTTCACGGCTATACTGCGAGGCAAGGCGAGGCTGCGGAACCGGGTTTCCATCGCGGCCGGCCCGATCGGATTCTTTCGCGCGGAGAGCGGCAGGCATGTACTTGCGAATGGCGAAAAGGGTGCTCGTCGAGACCGATAAGCGGCTGCTGGCAAAGCTGGCCTGGAACATGGGCTGGAAAGGCATGCGGTCGGTCATGAAGCATAAAAGCCGATTGCGGCGGGGCGAGTTCTTCCCGCCGTTCCTGTACGTTTCGATCGTCAATAGCTGCAATCTGCGCTGCCAGGGTTGCTGGGTGGACGTGGCCGCCAAACAGTCGCGAATCGAAACCGACGCGATGGACCGAATGATCGGTGAAGCCAAGGAGATGGGGAACTCGTTTTTTGGCATCCTCGGCGGCGAGCCGTTCATGCACCCGCAGATCCTCGACATCTTCGCCGCCCACCCCGACTGCTACTTCCAGGTCTTCACCAACGGCCAGATGATCACCGACGCCGTCGCCCGCCGCCTCCGCGAACTCGGCAACGTCACCCCCCTCATCTCCATCGAGGGCAACGAGATCATCTCCGACGAACGCCGCGGCCGCCTCAACGTCTTCAACAAAACCCTCGCCGGCCTCG
>JBJTOW010000828.1:0-4479 GCA_046074805.1 Planctomycetota bacterium
GTCCCGCGGGCGAAAACAGGGAATCCCATCGCCCGCATCTTCCCGACATCGCGGGCCGCTCCATCCACGATCGCGCCAACGCATCCCGTGTTGCGACAGGCGGTCGAGAGCAATTCGCCCCAAAGCGCCGAGTGGCCCGAACCATGGGCGGCGGCGATGATCACGTCGTCCGGGCGGCAGCTGTCAACCGCCCGCAACTCCAATTCGTACGGTCGCGGATCGTCGTGGAACATGTCCGCCCAGAGCGTGGTTTTACAGCGACCTACGAGCATTCCGCCGCTGGTTCCCGGCGCCGCCGTCAGGTGTCGCAACTGCACACGCGGGGACTGATGCCGATACCCGAGCGAATCCAGCGCATCGCAAACAACAGCCGTGTACAGCGACAACCGCATATCCGCGATCGAAATCAAACTCATCGTTGCACTCCTTTCGCCCCAAGCTCGCGAACCTCGGTTCGACATCGAACACGCATTGTGCCCGTACCCCTGGTCGCTGCCCAGTCCACTGGCGATTCCCGCTCAACGCCGCCGATGTTGCCCGCAATCAGCCGCCGACCAGCAACTCGCTTTGAAGACGGGCGATGCGGGCGCGAGCCGTGGCGCCGATCGCATGGGCCGAGCGTTCCAATCCGGCGAGCACCTCGGCGTATAGTTCGAGCCGTTCCAGCCCGAGATCCCAGCCAGCGGCGTAATAACGTTCGTACGCCAATTGTGGCTCGCCCGCCAACTCGGCCGACCGAGCTAGTTCCATCCAGTAACGATAAACCCGATCGCGAATCGGCCGCGGATCGGCGTCCGTTGGATCAGCATCTAGAAACAACCGCAGATACGGATCGCGCAAGGCTTGATTGGGAAGGAGATCGCGGAGCTGATCCAGTCGAGCGGCGGAAAACTTCGCTTGCCGGTCACCCACCCAATGAGTGCGAAACGGCACCGTGTGATCAGCGAAAAGCGACGCGCGAATCCCCGCCAGATACCGCTGCGCGGCCAGATGCGGTTCGCCGCGCCGTTCTGCCGCCCAACCCGCGATATCGAACGCCCAGCCCATGTCGGCCCGTTCGGCCATGACTAGCAACGATAGCCGCTCCGCTTCCAACCAGTTTTGATCCAGCAATTCGCTCTCGCTAGCGGTGAACAACGCGGTCAAACGGCTCCGCTCGCTGGTCGGGATCGCCGCCGTGTCAAACATCCAACGGACAAAATCCGGCTCCCAGGGAATGCCCAGACGCTCAGCCAACCGATAGTCGCTACGCGATCGTAGGCCGCACCCCAAATGGGCAAGCACGCTGTCGCGGGCAATCGCCCAGCGGGCGAGTCCCTCCGTCGCCAGCCGGCGGCGGAGCGCCGTCGGCGCGCTGCGGCGGGTGTCTATCCATTCGACTTCGGCTAGACCGAGCTGACGCCAGCCCCAGGCGGCATGCGCGTCCCACGGTGTTTCGTCTTGGAAATGGCTCGCTCGACAAGTTGGGTAGAGCGGCGGGTTTTGACCATTGGCCTCCGCTCCTGGCTCGGCGCCGAGACGCGTTGCAACGCGTCCCTCGCAGGCACGACACGCGTCATACAGCAAGGCCTCGGCCAGTGTGCGGCCGTAAGGCAGCCAATCGCCACCCACGTGCGACCAATAAAGACACTCCAGGATGTCGCCACCAGGACCAATCCGCAGGCAAAGCCAATCCCCGTACGAGTTCCCAATCCAGGGAAGCGTGTCGGGCAACATGAAGCCGGCCCAAATCAGGCCCGGCTCGGGCGCAAGCAAATTTTCGGGAGAAAGCGGCTGGTCGAACTCACCACCGCCTGGCACCCGCCATCGTTCCCCGTCGAGCCAGTCGTGGACATCGCCGGGGAGCCTCAATTGGTAGCGTTCCGAGACGCTTTCGGACCACGAACGAGACATCAGGACACGTCTTTAACCCACGGAAGATTGCCGTCCGCATCGAAAGGAAGCGGCCGAGGCTCTGTGAGAATCTCCAGGTCCGAACGCCCACGAGCCTCCTCCAGATAAGCTTCGGCACATTCCACTTCCCGAACGTCCAACGTGTTGTGGATCCACTGAAGCCGAGCCTGAGGAGGATCGGTCAACCCAATCGTCGGCAGCGCGGCGTCGAGAATCTCGCGATCCGTGGCGTAATCCAAGGGCAGCATCGCCGCTGTCGGATGGCCGCCGGTCAGACAGTTGATCCGGGTAATTCGAGCGTCCATCTGCTCCAACACCCGCGTTCGACAGAACTCGGCGATCCCTAAACCGGTCGCGTTCCCATGCGTCTCGTGCGTCAAGCTGCGGACCGCAATCCGACGGACTTTCGGAAACTCGTCCTCGCGCGCGGCGTGGTCGTTGTATTTGCGACCCACGACGTTCGTGTCCATGCCGGTGCCACTAATGTTTTTGCCGATCTCGTCGATAAATAAAAAGTCGGCGATGCGAAACGGCAGTTTGGGCAGCCAGGCCCTGGCTTTGAGCAGCAATTGCCGCTCGCGTTCCTCGAACACGGTCGGCGCCACCGCCTCGATCAAGGCCGTTTCGTCGTAGGCGTTCTCGACGATCGCCAGTCCCGCCACAATCCGGCAACGCGTGAGCACCTCCCTGGCAACGCTCCGCAGAATCTGCCCGAAGTTGTAGTCGATGATCGCACGGTGGTAGATCTTCGCCCCGGCATGCTTACCCAAGCCGATGAGCATCATCTTCATGAGGCCGCTTTCGATATCGCCCACAAAGCCCGTGTGAGGCTTCACGCGGCCGCACACCACAACGTGGTCGGCTCCGAAAGCATGCTTGTCGAAGTGGACCGGAAAACCTTCCGCGGCCTGACAGACGACAACCGTCTCCATGCTCGCCCGAATCGGACAACCGCAAAACTCCTCGGTGATCCCATACGACTCAATCACCTTCCTCTGCCCCTCCGCCGTTCCACCCCCGTGGCTACCCATCGCGGGAACCAGAAAAGGGGCGGCGCCTAATCTTTGGAAGTGCCGCACCGCCGCCCGCAGGATCCGGTGGATATTGGCGATTCCGCGACTACCCGCTGTGATCGCCACCGTCTGCCCAGGCTTGATCCGCTGACCAAGTTCCAGACTGGCGAGTTGTGCCTCGACCTCCGCCTCGACATCCACAACTTGAGGTGCTTCAAACCGCTGCCTGACACGGAAAATACGCGGATAATCGGACATGGCAACTCCGAACGGAAATCTGCGGGGTATGTCGGAACGGAATGGGGGACGGAGTACTCGATCTCGTGCGGCGAAAGCCCAAGCTGTCAAAAACGGAGACAGGCGGAACAGCCGAACGGCCGCGTTGAAACCGCCCGCCAGCGGTGTAACAGTAGACTCGAAGTTCCCGCCTCGACGAACTGACCAACCCGAAAATTGGCCACCGGACTCGACGCCTGCGGGGCGATCTAGTATCCTTTCGCTCCGATAAGTTAACGTAAGTCGACTCAGGTGACTAGCTTGGACATCGAGGTCCAAGGAAGTTGTCGCCGTCGACCAGGATTCTGTCACTGGCCTTAGGCTGCGGAAATTTTTGACATGTACGCGATCATCATCGAAGACGGCCGACAATATCGAGTTGAGGAAGGCCAGGAATTGATTGTTCACGAGCGGTCGGCGGAAGAGGGCGCGACGTTGACTTTTGGCAACGTGCTCGCGATCTCTGGCCCCGCAGGTTTGACGCTCGGTAAACCACTGGTCGCCGGTGCCTCGGTGACAGCTGTCGTTCTCGGCGGCGTCGCCGGCCCCAAACTTGTCGTTCAGAAGTTCCGGCGCCGTAAAAATTACCGACGCCGTACGGGGCATCGTCAGCACTACACGAAAGTCCGGATTAACAAAATCGAAATGGTCTAGTCCGCAAAGCGGCAACTCGACCATCTCCGGGCTGGCAACGCGCTTATGACGCAATTTGCTCGGTCATAAGCTTTCGCAGACGGCGTGGTAAACCCCTTGTTCGCCCGTGGGCACATGTCCGCCTTCCTCTGCCCGCCAACTGACGGAAGCGAAATCAAGTCGTTCCGTTGTTGAGCGGTAAGCGTTGATTCACCGCTACTTTCTCAGCACATTGCGATGGGTCGCGGATTCGCGATCTCATTCCTCGGGTCTCGCTCTCGAGAGGGCTACCGTAGGCCATTTCCCATCTCTGGGCTAGCGGGGTGTGGCGGACTTCTCGTTCGTCGCAACACTCTTCGAGCGTAGAACTTAGAAGCTCTTTGAATGCAGCGACGCCCTCGAGTATTCGCAGAGCCCTCCCAAATGGCATAAAGCTCAAAGCCCAATCTTCTCGATTAGGTCATTGACCACCTTGGCTCGGGTCAGATCGGCGTCGGTGAGGGTTTCGTTGCGGCCATTGTGTTCGAAGGCGAGCCGCTGGTGGTCGAGCCCCAGGCATTGGAGCATGGTGGCGTGTAAGTCGTGGATGCCCACAATCTTCTCGACAGACTCGTAGCCGAAGTCGTCGGTGGCGCCATGCGCATACCCGCGTTTAACGCCGCCG
>JBJTOW010000829.1:0-4055 GCA_046074805.1 Planctomycetota bacterium
AGCCGTCCGGGGTAATCACCACGCCCGACCCGCCGCCCTTGCCACCCGGCTCGAACACGGACACGGTGGAACGCGACGCCTTGGCGACAGCGGCGATGCGAGCTTGTTCCGCTTCCAGAACGCTTGCCGGTAGAGCAGCGGGCGCGGCCGTTGCCGCGGGGGTCGGCGGATTGTGCGACGGCGGCGTGGCGGGCTGCGCGAAGGCGACGGGCACCAACACCATCGATGGTCGAATCTCCAGGCGGTTCGGTGTTGCGATCATCGCGGCGGCAAAGGCGATTAGGGCCACAATCCGCCGGTGACACAAGCCGTGTCGGACCTGTGGTCCACGCCATCCGCGTGCCGAGCCGATAGGATGCTTCACAGTGCCCTCGCTCATTTCGTGACCCTTGCATTGCCGAGAACCAGCCAGTCGGCGCGGTCGCCTTCTTCACCGAAGTCAACCAGGATAGACAGCCGCCGCACGGTGGAAACATCGAGCGACACATTCACAAGCTTGTCCGTTCCGGAAATCGGCGCTTCAAATAGCGGTTTGCCGTCACCGGAGATGGTCAGTTTTACGGCCCCGAATTCTTTCAGCCGCTCGTCGATGCCCACTTGGGTCTCAAAGCGGCGGAAATTACGCGGCACGCGGTAAACCAACGTCGTGCGGCTACGCACCGCCATTCCCTTGGCGAAACTTTCGCCGCCCGCAGCCAGGGGCGACCCGCCCGGCCACACATCCCGACGCGGTTGATTGAACCGCTTGAGGCTCGGCAATCGCGACTCGATGAACGGCGTCCACTCGACGGAGTCCGGTTCGATGTCGCTCAGGTATTGCATGTTCCCCGAAGAGAAATCGGCGGAGCGGAATTCGGCGAGCGGTAGGGTAGCGGTGGCCCCGGCGACCGTTTCGACCATCAGATCGGCGCCTTCCAAGCGGAACGATTTCACTCGCCACGAGGCGCCTCGGCGGTCGTCGAGCCGACAGACGGGATCGGGCCATTCGCGATCGGCAGGCTGAAAGAACAGAATGCCTTCCAGCCGTTCGCGTTTGACCGGGATCCGATCGCCATCCAATTCGAATTGGACGGTTTCCGCTGAGACCTCTTGGACGATACCCGCCTGGCGATCGAGTGTCGCTGGACTGTCCGGTTTCGCTTTGCGGCGGATCACGATCGTGTCGCCGTCGACCTTGGTTTCCAACTGCGAATTCCACGCGTCCGCCAACGCCGCGCCGGCGGGGGCGAAACGCACCGAGCGAATTGAGCGTACGCGAAATTCATACGGCTGGCCACCGATCAGTTGGCCCATCGCTTTGCCCGACTTGGTCGCGAAACTATCGACAAGGACGCGGCTTCCGTCGGCCAGTTCCACTTGGGCGGCGCCCGGTTTCAAGTCCCCGCTGTCGCCAGTCCCGCCCACCGCTCCGCCCGTCGCCGCAGTGTTTCCCGCCGCGGTGTTTCCCGCCGCGGTGTTTCCCGGCGCGTTGATGGCCGGCGACCCGTCCGGGGCCTTTCCCGGTCCCGACAGCCGCACGGTCTGCAGGATGGACGATGCGAACTCGCGCTGGCCCTCGGCCGTTCGAACCGACAGACGCTCGGAATTCCACGCCAGCAGTTCTCCGACGAGCGGTTTGCCGCCCAAGGGCGTTACCTCTACGTCGACGGCGAGCAGTTGGACGGGGACGAGCGCCGCGACAGCGGCCACGGTGGCCCGGGATACCAGCCATGAGTAAACCAGAGCGGAACGCGCGAATAACATCGCGTGTCGCGCGAAATTGCACTCTGTTTGAAAAATCGCCATGCGCGGGTCCTACTTTTTCACGCCATCGCGGGCGAGCTTGCGGAAATATTCTTCGATTGTCTCGCGGTAGTGGGCGGGAAGATCTTTGCTGATTTGTTGCAGAACTTCTTGGCGGTCTTTCGCGGGCAGGTCGCCCCAGCCGGACGATTTGCCGATGTTTTTCGGATCGACGTTACCGGCGCCTTTCATGCCGCCGCCGCCACTGTCGGCTCGCGGGCTGGAAGGACTGGAACCGCCGCCCTGGCCACCCGCCTGCTGTTGCTGTTGCTGTTGTTGCTTCTCGAGATCCTCGATCATCTTGTCGAGTTTCGCGATGACATCATCCTCTTCCTTGCGGACTTTGGTCCCAGCGCGGCCGAGGTCCAAGCGGCGATGGATGTCGTCCATGAGGCGGGCGATCTCGTCGAGCGAATCTGGCTTGAGCGGACGAAGGTCGGCGTCCATCAACTTGGCAAGCGTCAGGTAGCGGCGGGGGATCGCCGTTTCGTTTTCCATCAATCGGGCCAGGACCGGCAGGCATTTGTCCTTCGCCAACAGCCGATGGTGTCCCACGCTTTGATAGAACAGCAGCGAAGCCGGATCGACCACCATGTTCGGCTCGATGCCTTGCAGGATCTCGAGCGATTCGTCGTAGAGCGAGGCGTGGGTTAGCTGGCGACCTAGCAACAATCGGAGGTTGTGCCGAATAACGCCAGGGCCCGCCTCATCGACCAGCAGCGGCGACTTGACCACCGCGTCGGCCGTCGGATTCTTGAGAGCGGCGTCGAGCCAACCGCGGATCGCTGGATCGGCGATCGCCGACGTCTCCACGACGCGATCGAGCAATTCCGGGCCTTCGAGCATCTCCGCTTCGGGCCATAGTGCGACGATCTTGCCGCGAGTCGCGTCGTCGAGGGCCCGCGTCGCGAGCCACCCTTCGAGTTCCAATTTGACTTGGGCGATCGTCGGGGCGGACCAAGTGGAACGCTTGGCTAAATCGTCGACCTCGGCGCCTCGGGCGACCGGCGACAGGGCGGTTGCCGGAACAAAATCGAACGGCAAGCCGACCGGCGCGACGCCGACCGTCACCGCGATGGAGGCGGCTAGACGGCGCCAAAGGCCGCGACGCGGACCGCCGCCGGATGCGTTCGCAGGACGCGAGAAATCCGCTCGGCGCTGGCCGCCCATGTTCACTTCATTGCGATTCGCTCGCCACATGGCCGTATGCTCCTTGTCGCAAGGCGTTGAGGGTCAATCTTTTTTGTTTTTGCCGAGCACGATATCGCGGGTGATCCGCTGGATTTCGGCCTGTTTTTCGCCGAGTTTTCCGATCGCGTCGCGTAGCACGGCGTCGGACGCCACGCCTACCGGATCGTTTTCATCGTCGAGCAACCGAGCGTAGCGGCGAGTGCGGTTGTTAACCCGCATTTGCAGCGACCGAATCATCTTTAGTTCCGCGATTTGATCGACGAGCGACTGGTCTTGCTGCTGCTGCTGTTGTTGTTGCTGTTGCTGCTGTTGTTTCTTTTGCTCCATGTCGTCTTGCGCCTTTTTCAGCGCTTCGATGACTTCTTCCAACGCGGCGATGATGTCCTCCTCGACGCCCTGAGTGATTGTGCCGACCTCGGTTTGCTCAAGCCTCTCCGACACCTGCTCCATGTCGTCGCGGATTTGTTCGACGGTGGCCGGCAAGGCAATCGACGAACCTTCTTCCAAGAGAAGCGTGAGCGCCTTGTCGGCGTCGACCATCACTTTCCGCTGGTCGATTCCTAGACGCGCCGACAGAATCCGGACATCGTCGCCGCGATCGGGAGGAGGAACCAGATCAAGGCGCTTCGTGCTTTCGTAGATTTTCAATTCCTGCTCGAGCATTTTTTTGAAGCGGCCTTCTAGTGCCGCGAGGACACGTTCCTTCTCCTCCTCGCGCATCTGCCGTAGGATCCGCTCGAGTTCAGCCTTGGCCTTTTCCAGTTCCTCGCGGGCCTTTTCCTGCTCGTCGACAGCCTCTTTGCGTTTCGCTTCAGCCAGTTTGCGTTCGGCTTGCTTCATCCGCTCCTGCGCTGCTTCGATCCGCTGACGAGCCGGATTCTCAGGCTGCTGCGAGTCGGGTTGTTGCGGCTTCGACTGCGGCTTGGAATCGCTGCCGCCCGAAGAATCACTGGGCTTGCCATCGCTCGGCTTACCATCACTCGGCTTTCCGTCCGACGGCTTACCATCCGACGGCTTGCTATCGCTCGGCTTTCCTTCGGAAGGTTTTCCTTCGGTAGGCTTGCCGTCGCTGGGCTTCTCCG
>JBJTOW010000830.1:0-3162 GCA_046074805.1 Planctomycetota bacterium
GTCGCGAAGGTTGTCGACCAAAACGCGATACCCCCAGCCTTTCGCCACGCTGGGTTGGTCATGTCGGGCGGGCGGTTGTCGGCGGGGCTGTTCGATGGCACACTGCTGGTTTCGTCGGGCGGGCTAGAAACGGGAACCTCCAGGCAAGGAATCTGACGTATGAAATTCGGTATGAACCTGCTCCTGTGGACGGGCGAACTGCATGACGGCCTGATCCCGGTGCTCGAAATGCTTAAGAACCTCGGTTACGACGGGGTCGAAGTTCCGCTGTTCAACACGGGTCTGGACTACGCGGCGTGGGGAAAGCGGTTGGATGACTTAGGACTAGCCCGCACGGCTGTGACGGTGCGGGGTGTCGAGGATAATCCGATCAGCCCCGATCCCAAGGTGCGGGCGGCTGGCGTGGCGAACACCAAAAAGGTACTCGATTGCTGCGCGGCGATCGGAGCCACAACGCTTGTCGGCCCCTACCATTCGGCGCTTGGCGCGTTTTCTGGCCAGGGACCAACGGCCGACGAATGGAAATGGGGCGTTGACAGCATGCGGCAAGTCGCCGAGCACGCTGGAAAGGTCAACGTCACGTTGGGTGTCGAATGCCTCAACCGGTTCGAAACCTACCTGCTCAACACCCACTCCGAGTCCGCCCGTTTCGCTCGCGAGGTAAATCATCCGTACTGCCGCGTGATGTACGATACGTTCCACTCCAACATTGAGGAAAAATGCATCGGACAGGCGATCCACGCCTGCGCGGATGTGCTCTGCCACGTGCATATCTCGGAAAACGATCGTAGCACCCCCGGCAAGGGCAACGTTCGTTGGGCGGAGAATTTCGACGCCCTGCGGCAAATCAATTACAACGGCTGGATGATGGTCGAGGCGTTCGGATTGGCCTTGCCCGAATTGGCGGCCGCGACCAAGATCTGGCGTCGCATGTTCGAGAGCGAAATGCAACTCTCCCGCGACGCCCTGGCGTTCATGCGGGCTGAGGTCGCCAAACGCTGGCACTAACAGATTGGCGACAAGCGAGCCGCCCGCTGGCGGCTCTATCGGCGGTACTCGCTCATAGGGGTTGCCATGAGTGGACAAGGCAGTCCAGAACGCACGACGGATCTTGGCCTAGACCGCTTCTCCGCACCGTCCGATGACCTCGGCCTGTCGCTAGAAGAACTCAGCGAAGCTTACGCTTCGCTGCTCGCGAATGGTTCGGACCCCTACGAGTCGGCTTCGCCCCCGGATGGCGAACTCGGCGATGACTTTCCGATAGATGACCTAGCTGACGGTCAATCGCCCGGCGGCGCGGGCCGCGAGTCACCCCAGTCGCCGGGTGACAACTCGGTGGATGGCGTCGGCCGTGCCGCTGGACTTGTAACCGCCAATGCGGCCAGCATGTCGGCGGCCGCAGCCGCCGGTAACAACGGCGCCTACGGCGGTTTCATCGCGGCCACTGACCGATTGCCACAAGGCGGCGAAGCGGAGATTTCACCGCGGACCATTCTCGAAGCGATGCTCTTCGTGGGCCATCCGCAACACGAACCGTTGACCGCCAGCCATGTCGCGTCATTGATGCGCGGAGTTCGTCCAGCGGAAATCGACGAACTGGTCCTGGAACTGAACGAAACGTACGCCGCCGAGCAATGCGCGTACTGGATCGAATCGGTGGGTGCCGGCTATCGGCTCGTGTTGCGTCCTGAATTCGCTCCGCTGCGCGACCGGTTTTACGGCCGAGTGAAAGAAGCGAAATTGTCCCAGCAGTCGATCGATGTGTTGGCGCTCGTCGCCTACAACCAACCGCTGACGCAGCCCGAGATCGATCGGCTGAGAAACGCGTCGAGCGGCGGCGTGCTCACGCAGCTTGTCCGTCGCGGGCTCTTGCGAGTGGAACGACCCGACCAAAAACCACGCGAACCAATCTTCCACACGACCGACAAATTCCTGGAACTCTTCGGTCTGGAATCGCTCGACGACCTACCGCAAAGCCAGGATCCCGAACGCTAGCTTATGAAGGCTAGCTTTGAAACTTGGCTCGTGAACACTTTCTTTTGAACACTGGCGATTCGACGCTAGGCATTCGACACTAGCTATTCGCCGCAGGCGGCGTTCGCGGCGGGGTGAGCAGCGACACCACGATCAGGACGATAAAGCCGAGTGGAATCGTGACGATTCCGGGTTGGCTAAACGGAACCAATGCTTGGTCTTTCGGCAAACCATAGACCTTCGCGTAGGTGTCGCCGCTGAGCAGAATCCACGCCAGCGACGTTAGCATACCCACCAGAATCGCCGCTGAAATACCTTGGCGCGTGGTGCGTTTCCAGAACAACAGCATAACAAGCGCCGGCAAGTTGGCCGAAGCGGCCACGCTGAAAGCCCATCCCACCAGAAAACCGACATTCATCCCCTGGAAAAGAATACCCAGGACGATGCCTAGCACGCCGACGCCGAGTGCCGCGAGCTTGCCCGCTCGCACCTTTTCATGATCGGACAGCGGCTGGCTGAGCAAAATAGGCAACAGGTCGTGAACGACGGCGCCGCTGGCCGCCACAATCAGGCCGCTGACGGTGCCAAGCACCGTTGTGAAGGCGATGGCCGAGATGATGGCGAACAGCAAGTTGCCGAAGCTTCTGGCGAGCAGTGGGGCGGCCATGTTTTCGTCGCTGACATCCAACGCGCCGCTCGTCATCGCCCCTAGTCCGAGCAACAGCGTCAGTAAATAAAAGGCGCCGATGACGCCGATTCCAACCACGGTGCTCTTTCGAGCGGCAGCCGCGTCTTTCACTGTGTAGTAGCGGATCAGGATGTGCGGCAATGCGGCCGTTCCCCCAAATAGCGCCAACATCAACGAAAGGAATTCCAATCGATCGACCAGCTTGCCGCTTTTAATGCCTTTGAAAATCGGATGATTGCCGGGACGCAGTATCTCGGCGCCTGCGACAGCGCGCGGCGTGTAAGTCACCGAACGGCCGCCATCCGGCTCTTTCGTTTCCTTCTTATCCCATAAAACGACCTCGCTGCCATGCAACGCTTGGAGGAAGCCAATCGGCCCCAGCGGGCCCGTACGCTCCACGCCTCCCGGCAACTTACTCACGTGGCCCACCGGCCGCAAATCAGCCTGTCCCTCGCCCCGGCCCCACGGCAGTCCGTTTACCAATTTGCCTTTGTCCTTTG
>JBJTOW010000831.1:0-3006 GCA_046074805.1 Planctomycetota bacterium
TCCAAAGAAGAAATCGACGCACCCGCCTTCGGAGTGCGGGGCCGAAGGCACCGTTTGAGCCGCGCGTCCAACGGGCAATTTGCTACACTACCGCCTAAGGCCCGCCGATCGTCCGCGCCGCGATGGACGGCGGTTGTGGTCATTGCGTGGCAAGCACTTGGAGCGAGAGGAACGGCGACTTATGGGGTATTTCGACGGGAAAAAAGGGCTGATTTTGGGCGTGGCGAATGATCGCTCGATCGCTTGGGCGGTAGCCCGTGAAATCATGCAGCAAGGCGGAGTCTGCGGCTTTTCCCACCTACCGGACAAGCCTGAAGATGAAAAGCGGAAGAACCGCCGCCGGGTTTCCCAATGCACCGACCAGTTTCCCGCGAACGTCAAGTTCCTCGAGCCGTTGGATGTGGGCAAAGACGCCGACATCGCGGCGATCATGGACAAAGCGGCCGCTGAATTCGGGCAGATCGACTTCTTGCTCCATTCCATCGCTTTCGCGTCGCTCGACGACTTGCGTCGAGACACGATCGAAACCAGCCGGGACGGCTTCAAGATGGCGATGGAAATCAGCGCGTACAGTTTGATCGCTGTCGCCAACGCCGCTCGTAAAATCCTCAGTCCCGGAGCCGCGGTCCTCACCATGACCTACTTTGGCGGCGAAAAATGCGTGCCCGGCTACAACGTCATGGGGATCTGCAAAGCGGCGCTCGAAGCCGCCATGCGCTACCTGGCGTACGATCTCGGACCGCAAGGTGTCCGCGTCAACGCGCTCAGCGCGGGCCCGCTCAAAACCCTCGCGGGCTCAGCCGCCGGCGTGGGCGAAATGCAAGATCTTTACGAACAGATCGCGCCGCTGGGACGCAATGTCACGCACGAGGAAGTCGGCCGCACCGGGGCTTGGCTCCTCTCGAATTTTTCCGATGGCATCACCGCCGAAGTCGTTCACGTCGACGGCGGCTACAATGCGATGGGTTCTCCTGGACGTATGGTCGATCGACTCAAAGCGGCTCAAAAAGACGCGTAAATCACGCCCGAGGCGAGGCTCCCATGGCCCACGCCATCCCGAAACTCATCGCCGTGGCGGTAGTGCGCCACGGCGACAAGTTCCTCGTCGGCCCGCGACCGGCGGGAGTCCCCCTAGCTGGCCTCTGGGAATTTCCCGGAGGCAAAGTCGAACCGTTCGAATCACCCGCCGACGCCGCCGTCCGCGAATGCCGTGAAGAAACCGGCATGAATGTCCGGGTCGTCGCCGAGTACCCTCCGGCTGACTTCGACTACCCTCACGGCTCGCTTCACTTGCGGTTCTTCGACTGCGTTATCGCCCAGGACTGCGACTCGCCGTCTCTCCCATTCGTTTGGGTGGAACGACAACGACTCGCTGAACTCGCCTTCCCGCCTGCCAACGCGCCTCTACTGAACTGGCTAGAAGCCAACTCGCCGTCGGCCGCCCACCCGTCTCTTCCGTCCTCGTTCGATTCCCGGAGACTACCCTCGTGACCCCAGCCGCGAAATCCTCACTCTCGCACCCTAGCGCCTTGCGGAACTTGTGGATACCACTGCCACGGACTGCCATAGCTTGGTGCCTTCTCGGCACGCTTGCGTTCGGTCCGTTCGCTCCACTTTTGACGTTTTTGGATGGACCGTTCCCGGTCGCCCAAACAGTCGCCGCGCGAGAGGTCGCCGCGCAAGAGGTCGCCGCGCGAGAGGTCGCTAAGGAACGGGTCGCCGCGCGGCCGTTCATAGCCCAGGACGAGCCTGCGGTCGACGAGCCGCCCGTCACGGGTCGCAACGCCGCCGCCGCGATTCCCCAGCCGGTTGAAATCTACAAGGGCCGGCGAGTCGCCCAGACCATGCACTTCCTCGGCGCCGAGTGGCTCATTCGCAATACGCGGGAACGCGAGGAACGCTGTTCCATCATGCTCGCGACACTGGGCGTCAAACGCGGAATGACGATCTGCGACATGGGATGTGGCAATGGTTTCTACACGCTGCCGATGGCCAAAATGGTCGGGACCGATGGGCACGTTTACGGCGTCGACATCCAGCCGGAAATGCTAAAGATGCTCAACGACCGCGGCGACCGGGAAGGAGTTCGCAACTTCACGCCGATCCTCGGCGCCTTCCATGACCCGCGGCTTCCCAAGTCGAAGATCGACCTGATCCTCTGCGTCGACGTCTACCACGAGTTTTCCTATCCCGAACCGATGCTGCGGGGAATGCGCGAGTCGCTGGCGCCGGGCGGAACCGTTGTGCTCGTCGAGTACCGTGGCGAAGATCCCCAGGTGCCGATCAAGCCCGAACATAAAATGACGAAACCCCAAATCATGAAGGAGCTCAACGCCAACGGCTTCAAACTCGTCAAACAATTCGACAAGCTGCCGTGGCAGCACATGATGTGGTTCGCTCGCGACGACGATGCGACGCTCGAAGCTGTCGAGCCGACACTGTGGAATGCCGGCAACGGCACAACCAACGGCAACGGCCGCCAGTAATCCTCTTCCGAGCTTTGGTCAGAACGGCCAATTCCCCGTTTTCTTCTCCCGATCGGTGCGCCATGAACACTCCAGCAGCAACCCGATTCCGGCAATTCGCCAGCGATAACTATGCGGGCATCTGCCCCGAAGCGTGGGAAGCGACCGAACGGGCCAACTGCGGCCACTCGCCCGGATATGGCGACGACGCCTGGACAGCCAAGGCGGCCGACTTGCTCCGCGACCTGTTCGAGGTCGACTGCGAAGTGTTCTTCGTCTTCAACGGAACCGCCGCGAACTCGTTGTCGCTCGCGTCGCTTTGCCAGTCGTATCACAGCATTGTTTGCCACGAGTTGGCGCATGTGGAAACTGACGAATGTGGCGCCCCGGAGTTTTTCTCCAACGGTTCCAAAATCCTGCTCGTGCCGGGCGAAGTGGGGCGGATTCCGGCGAGCGGAGTCGCGCGGGTCGTGCAAAAACGATCGGACATCCACTATCCAAAACCGAAGGTGCTCAGCATTACCCAGGCCACGGAACTCGG
>JBJTOW010000832.1:0-8724 GCA_046074805.1 Planctomycetota bacterium
TGTCGTTTTGCTGGAAGTGCGTGCGCTTCGACGAGGCGTCGTCCGTGGGGGAGGCGTCGTCCGTGGGGAAAGCGGTGCCTTCGGCCCCGCACTCCAAAAACGGCCGCGTCGAACTGGCTTTGTTCCGCTGTGACGGCGACGCATTTTGGAGTGCGGTGCCCTCGAGCGCCGCTTTCGTCTCGCCGACGAAATCAATCTCCAAGTACGACCAAAGTTCCCATGTCGTTTCGCTGCAAGTGCGTGCGCTTTGGCGAGGCTTTGTCCGTGGGGGAGGCGTCGTCCGTGGGGAAAGCGGTGCCTTCGGCCCCGCACTCCAAAAACGGCCGCGTCGAGCTGTCTTTATTCCGCTGTGACGGCGACGCATTTTGGAGTGCGGCGCCCTCAGGCACCGCTTTCGTCTCGCCGACGAAATCAACCTCTAATTGCGACCAAAGTTCCCATGTGGTTTCGCTGGAAGTGCGTGCGCTTTGGCGAGGCGTCGTCCGTGGGGGAGGCGTTGTCCGTGGGGAAAGCGGTGCCCTCGGGAACCGCTTTAGCACCTGGACGGAAGTTACCTGCCAGGGCAGATCGGCGGAGTCTTCGTTCCTAATGACGCGGAAGAACCCCAATTCGATGATCGTTGCCAGACGGTAGAGTTGTCGCACCGTCCGACGTCAAAAAGGTGTCACCAACCTCGCTAAAACGAAAAAACGGCCGCGACACCAGTCGTCGCAAGCCGTTTAATTCTAAAAACTTAAAGCCAAGTCGGGGTGGCGGGATTTGAACCCACGACCTCTTGCACCCCAAGCAAGCGCGCTAATCCAGGCTGCGCTACACCCCGATTTGTTTATCAGGCGATGTCACGAACTTGACACGTGTTCGCTGCCACAGGAATGCACTCGCCTTGGGGTCGGCTACATCCTGTCGCTTATCGCTCGTCACTCACCCATCTCGCCGCAACCGACGCTCGCTACCGAGATAACTCGTAGCAAGGCGGCGAATATCGCAGAATCCCCGAACCTTTTCAACGCCACCTCGAACAGCTCGACGCGATTCCTCGAATCCACGACCTTGGTTCACTGCGGCCACAGCAACGTGCCGCCGCATCAGCGCCACCACCGGAGCCCTAAGCTCCGGCGACCTACGGGCCACCGATGCGGGATCGGTCAATTCACACGCTGACTAACTCCGCAAATCGACCGCCAGCCCAGCACTAGTTGGTCGATTCAGGCTTGGCTTCCGCCGCCGACTCCGGTTTGGCTTCCGGCTTGGCCGGTGCATCCGCAGGCTTCGCCTCGGCCGGTTTGGCCTCAACAACTGGCTTCGCTTCAGCGGGCTTCGCGTCCGGCGTGGGCTTCGCTTCGGCGGGCTTCGCTTCAGCGGGTTTTGCCTCAGCGGCTGGCGTCGCCTCGGTGGCCGGTTCCTCCGGAGTCTCGATGGCGTCTTCGGAGGTGGGGTTGATGTTCAGCCACTTGGCCCGGGTCGCTTCCGGCACCGAGTCGCGCCAGATCGACAACACCTCGGTGACGTTCAAGTGCGGATTGCCCCGGTCGTTTCCAACCTGGCCGCCCTGCACTGCCATCAACGGAGCCCACAGCATGTCGATCTGTTGGCTATCGCCGTAGTACGAGCCGCCCGTGATGATTCCGTCGGCGTTCAGATCGAGCGCATAGTGGAAATACATGTTGCGGCTGTATTCCGGCCCCTTCTGGTATTCCCGAGGCGTGGTCATCCGGTAGGTGACCGTCGTTTGCGCTTCAAATCGCCGATCCGAAAGCTTCGTCAGTCGCGAGGTGTACTTATAAAGCGGGTAGTTGATGACGACCTCGCCCAACGCCGATTCCAGGCCCAAGGGGTGTTCGCCGCGGCCAACCCAGTTTGTCAACACCACATGCAAAATCGCGGGATTGATCGCCGGGTCCAAGCCACCCAGAAATTCGCTATTGGAATACATATAGATCTCGGCTAACAACCCTTTAATGTCAGCCGGAGTAAACGTCACGCCATTGCGGACCACCGAGTACACAGGCTCCGCGTGCCGGATGCTCGCCGCCGTCCAGCCGTTGCAGTGCCCGTGCCAGCCAGGAGTGCGTGAGCCACCGAAACGACCAAAAAGTCCGCGCCGCCCCGAGCCTCCGTTGCGGGACGAACCACCCGTGTCCTGCCGCTCCCAATTGGCGAGCACCGGACGGCCGTTACTGAAAGCCTGATCGTACCGCGCCATCGCCTGGGCGGTTCCGCCAGCTCGATCGGGATAATCATGGCCCGAATAAGGAATACGAAACGCGGGCACTCCGCCCGAGGCTGGCAAATCGGCCAGCTTCAAGATCAGTTCCCCGCCCCACCACTGGCGATAGGCGTCCTGCTGCATCTTCAGCTCTTCGGACGACATCGGAGCCGCGACGGCCGTCGCCACAGCGGACAGCCATACCAAGCCAACGCAAACCAATCGACGCATGACGGAGGTTCCCATGGGAATCATCGACTCTCAACCACGGCCCTCCTGGCCGACCAACCGCCCCGTCCTTCCAGGTCCTGCTTGAGGCGGTGAACGCAATCTTAGAATAAAAAACCCTCGGAAAGACAGACTGTCCAACCGAGGGTTCGGATTAATCAGTGAGCACCGCTCGATCCCGGCAGCGCTTACTTCTGGCAGTGCTTTTGGCAATGCTTCTGGCATTGCTTCTGGCAATGCTTTTGGATCGGGCACGGCTTCTGAACCGGGCAGGGCTTCTGGATCGGGGTGTCGCCAGCCGAAGCGGCAACGGTCATTCCCAGCACCATCACGGCGGCGCACACGATCGCGCAGATCTTACGCATGGACAAGTCTCCTGTGTTGCTAAAACAGATCCTGGACGGAACGGCGGAAAATCTAACCCATCCCTCCAGCTTTTTCCATAGTGCGCAGGCGGAAAATTTTAAGGATGGTTCAAGTTCCATTTCCTAGCCGCCGGAACCACCCGAGTTATCCGCCGATGAGGCGCCAAAGTCACGGTTGACGTGTCGCCGTAAGTTCCCAACAGGCCGCCTCTTGGCTGTTTCGTACCAACAGCAGTCGGCCCGCCAGACAGACTGTGTTCCACGTTTTGCCATCGATCGCCTGAATCCTCCCCCGCTCGCGGTACTCGTCCGGTGTCGCTTCGATCCAGGCCGCTTCGCCGAACTCTCCAAGCACCAGCAGACGGTCGCCCACAATCAGCGTTTGGCCGTGTTCAAAACCGCGTTTCTTCCACCGGCTCTTGCCATCGCTCAACGAAACACATTCGAGGATTCCGTCGTTCAATCCGTACGCATGTCCGTCGTGGATCGCCACGCTGGTGAACTTGGTTCGCAAGACTCGATTGCTTCGCCACAGTTCCCGAATGCCGCCGCCAACCGCCACCTTAGCCGGGTGTTTTTCCGCCGTGTCATCCGCTATGTTGCCCGCCGTTTCACCTGCCGCTGGAGCGGCGAATTCGAACAGCGCGGCGCCAACGCCGTAACCCTTGGTCAGCAAAAGTTGTCGGCCGGCGATCACGTTGGGTTGCGAAGTGCTGGCATTGGAGCCGCTGTGGCCTGGCCAATCGATCTCCCACAGCTCGCGGCCGTTCGCCGGATCATGGCCGGTCACGGACGATTCGTTCACGCTGACAATTTGCCGTTGGCCCGCCAGTTCGGTTAGCACGGGCGAAGCGTAACTAACCTGTC
The DNA here is from genome assembly GCA_046074805.1 of Planctomycetota bacterium. Taxonomy (GTDB): domain Bacteria; phylum Planctomycetota; class Planctomycetia; order Pirellulales; family Pirellulaceae; genus CAIXSC01. The sequence continues at coordinate 3,667 of JBJTOW010000832.1, forward strand.
GTTTGCCCGTTTTCCAGACGAGTTCGCCAGTGTCCAACTGGAAAGCGGCCAAAGTCACGTAGGGACCGCCGGGCGGACCGCCCATCGGCACGACGACCGTCTCGTCAATGATCAGCGGCGACGCGGATCGGCCCCACGCCACGCCGGTAATGTCTTTTTCCGGCGAGTTATTTGTCGCGGCGAACAGATCGAACTTCCACAGCAGCTTACCGGTCGCGCCGTCGAGGCAGCGGATAAGTCCGTGCGCGCCCAACGCGTACACCTTGCCCCGGTGGATCGTGGGCGTGCCGCGTGGGCCGATACCGCCGAGAATCGTTTCATGCCGAGTCCCTTCGGCGTGCGACCACACAGGTTCCCCGTTCCGCACGTCATAGCACGTCACCAGTTCCTCGGGGCCGCGTTGTTCCATCGTGACCGCGTAGCCATTGACAACGGCGAACGCGGACCAGCCCGCTCCAATTGGGCGTTTCCATCGAAGCTGTGGTGGATTTGTCGACCAATCGCCAGCCAGGGGCACGGACGGTTCGACCAGAACAGGCACACCCGCAGGTCCAAGAAATCGCGGGAAGTCGTCCGGAGTCGTGGTCACCAGGTCGATGCCGTCCGTGGCGGCCGCCGCCACGGGCGGCAGGCTTTCGTCGCGTCGCGGTTGCCAGCGGAAACGAAATGTCGGCACGAGCGTTCCCGAAGTTTCCTCGATCCGCAACGCGCCGACTAGCGCGGCCACGGACGCGACCACGGCCAGCGGCACGGCAATGCGCAAAGCTTGGGGAGCAGCGCTGCTGACGGAAAACCACACCAGAAAAGAAACGCTCGCGATGAACGCCATGATCAGCGTGATGATGTTGGGGATCGCGCGGTCAAACCCGCCGAACAGCCAATGCCCACCCAAAATACCCGCCGCGCAGAGCGTCCAGATGATCCACAAACCGATGCCTGGCCAAGACCGCCGAGGCGGCCGTTCAATGCCGCGCGATTCGGCGTTGGCCGGCGTTGTCGATGGCGGCATGTAGGGCGAATGGGGAGACGAGTCGGTCATAAAGTCGTACGGCACTCGCCAAGGGGCCGAAGGCCGAGCATGGCCGAGGGCCTGGGGAATGCGTCTCCGGGATGGTGAAACAAGTCAGCGGCTAAAGGGATGCGAACGGGGCGGACGAGCAGGACACGCGTCATGGAGCGGCTGGAGTGGCCAACCGCGGACGAGCGTTGCCCGCCCCATTCCCGCCACTCGTCGCGTTCGGGGCACCTGCCGCGTTTGGGTCGACGGACTTCGCTTGGAGTTCGGTCCCGACGAGTTTCGCGAGCGACTCGCGTTGGTCGGCGGTCAGCACATCTTGCACGATGTCTTTCACCAGTTGCTTGCGCAGTTCGTCGACTTTGCGGCGCAGTTCGAGTTCGGCTTCGCGCTGTTTGTCGGCGAGCCGCTTCTTTTGGTCGTCGGTCAGTCCGAGGGTATTGGCGAGTTCCCCGCCGGCCAGCGCGCTGGCGCCGCGATTTCGCATTTGCAGTTGCACTCGCATCTGCTTGAGCCGTTCGACCTGATGCGGGAGGAGAATCTCTTGGACTTTTCGCTGCGATTCCTCTTTCAGCCGCGTCTCCGTTTGTTTGGCGACCTCGGCGATTTTGGCTGGCTCCATTTTGCGGATGTCCGCGAACGCCTTGGTGCGTTGGTCTTGCAAATCACGGCGGACGATGGCGAGTCGGTCTTTTTGCTCGGGGATGAGTCCGAGATCGTCGTGGTACTGTTCCAACGCCAGCAGGCCCAGATCGTCTTGTGGAACCCAGCCGCCACCCAAGCCACCGCCAAAGCCACCGCCAACGCTTCCTGGGCCGGCAAACTGCACGCCGCCGCCATTGAGATTGAATCCAAACGCGCGACCTTCGGCGGGCCCGGTGGAGAAGACGATGCCGCCGCCTTCTCCAGCGACGGCTTCGAGCGTGATGACTTGCGGAATCACAACTGCCGGCGCTGGATTGGAATTGCCGTTCCCATTACCGCTGCCGTTGCCACTGGCAGGTTGGGCGGTGTTCTCCTGAGCGACCGCTAGGTGGCTCGCGCTAAGCGACAGCACGACGACGGCCAAAACGGGGGCCGCGAATTTCGCGGTCCAGATCAGCGACCGGGACATAAGCAGTTCCTTCATTAACGGAGGCGAATAGAGGATGAGGGCGAAAACTTGGCGGGGTTGCGCCCAGACACCCTCGAAGGGCGGCTTAGGCGGTCCGCTGACGGTTCGCGAACAACGGTTCGCGAAACCATGGGCCGCGAACGATGGGCCGCGAACGACGGGCCAACGGACGATAACACTCGGTGGTCAATCTTGCCACTGCAGGCTGGCGACGGCGCGGCGAATCTCTTCGCGGGCGGCGGCGTCGCTATCCGAATAAATTCCTAGAAAGGAAATCACGCGGTTCGAGCGCGCGACGCTGGTCACTTCCTTCACGAGCTGTTCGCCACCAATGGTGGCGGTGAACCGCCGTGTGTTCGCGGGTGGGGTTGGCTTGCCTGGGGCGGCGGGCAGCGGTCGCCATTCCCGGGCGCCGTGCGAGGGCCCGGCATGGTGCGCGGCAATCGCCGATTCGTCGGCGGCGGGCAGGCAGAGTGTCTCGAAGACGGCGCCCCGCGGCGACGTGCTTAATCGATACCGCACCAGCAGGAATTCGGCCTCGAGCGATTCGGGGAGCTGTGAATTCGCGACCTGCTTCCAGCCTTGGGGCACCAGAAAGCGAAAACCGGCCGAATCGTTGAGGTAGACCGGACCGTCGCGGAGCGCCGGCGCCTGGGGCTCGGCCGAGCACCCGGCCAAGACCAACAGTGTGCAGCAACCAACCCAAAATTGGTTCGCGAAGTGCGTGGCTCGTCGTTGGCGGGAATTGAATGGGGGCATGAGCAGTGATACCTGGCGGAGGGCCGTATGTTCCTTCGGTCCCACGGGAGGCTCGTTAGGGGTTATGGCGATTGGTGTGCTAGCATCATTGGGGAGCCGTTCCAGAAAAGCCAGGGGAGCCTGAAGCGATGTTCGCCGTCGTGCCGCTCGATAGTCCACTGATAATGTGGCCGAAGTGGCTGATGGCGTGCCTGTGCGTGACGTTAGTGGTGGGACTTACACTGGCAACGCTGTTGGCCTTGGCGTGGCGACGTCGTCATCGGTCGGCGGAGTCTCACACGCCCGACGGCGGTGGCGAGTTCTGGGCGGATTTTGTGGTGGATGGCTGGGATTGGTTGCGCGAACACGCCGCGACGTTATCGGCGACTCTGCTTGCGGTGTTCGTGGTCATCGCGGTCTGGCGTTGGTCGGCCGTCGGTCGGCCAGTTATATCGCCAGCGGGAACATCTATGGGAAAAATGTCGGCAGCGGCGCCATGGTGGCCGGGGCCAGATTGGCCGATGGATCGCGGTTCGGCGGCGCGGCTGGCGGTTCAGGGCGAGGGCCTCGGCCCGGGAGGGCGTCGTCCGCGGCTTCGATGGCGCTTTGGCCGGCCCGACGAAGCTTTCTACGCCTCGCCGGCCATCTCCGGCAATCGTGTCTACGCGGTGGGAAACGAAGGTGATGCGGGCCGCGTCGTCGCGCTCGATCTGGTGTCTGGAAAACTGGCCTGGAGCGGTGGTCCTCCGGGAATGCGAGCGACATTCTCGTCCCCGGTGCTGACAGGCGATCGGCTGATCTGTGGAGAGGGATTGCACTCGACCCGCGACGCTCGCGTGTTCTCGCTCGCGTTGGAATCGGAGCCGGCTCAAGCGGGTCGACTGCTGTGGAGCTTTTCCACTCGCGGCCACGTCGAGTGTACGCCAACGATCGTGGAGATCGGCCATGCCGATCGAAATCGAGACAACGCGGCGACGACCAGAGCGACCGGCTCGTTCGCCGAAGAATGGATCTACTTTCAAGCGGGCGACGACGGGATTTACGCCCTGTCGAGCGGCCGGGCGGGGCTGTCGTCTAAAGCGGGACTGTCGTCTAAAGCGGGGACGTCATCCAAACCGGGGTCGGCGTCAGGGGCGGGTCAGGCGTCAGGGGCGAACGGCGCCGCCACCGCAGCGCCGCCGCAGTTGGCTTTCCACCAAGTGGGCAGGAACTATCCGGATGCGGAAACCGCGTTGCTGGTGGACGGCGGCGTGATCTACGCGGGACTTGGCCGTGGTGGCGAGTCGCTCGTTTTGCTGGATGCGGCTACGGGTCGCGAGCTGGATCGATTAGCGACCGCTTGGCCGGTTTTCGCACCACCGGCAGCGGCCGGTTCGGCGGTCTTCATCGGCATGGGCGACGCCGATTTCGCGAACCCGGCCGGAACGAAGCGTTCGAATGGGCGTGGATCAAGCGTTGGCAACCAAGGGGCAGATCCATCGCGGGACTCCGGCGGCGCGGTGTGGAAGCTGGAACGAGGCGGTTTACGCGTGGTCTGGCGGCGTGAATTGCCGGGCGCCGTGCTCGGATTGGCCGCTTGTACCGACGGTGAACTGATCGCGGCGTGCGGTGACGGACGCGTGTACGGAATCGCGGCGGACAACAGCGCGGCTCGGAGTTGGCCGACGGGCGCGGCGATCTCGGCGCCGTTGGCTGTCGCCGGCCGGTATGTGTACGGCGTAAATCACGGCGGTTGGTTGTTCGCCATGGATCGGCAAGCGGCCGGCGAAGCGTTGTTGTGGCGCTTGCGTCTCGGGGAACCGGGGCCTTATGTGAGCGGTCCCGTGGTCGTGGGAGATTGGCTGATTGTGGGCACGCTGCGCGATGGATTGGTTTGCGTCGAGCCTGTGGATGGCGAAAACACGGTTCCCCAAAAGCCGCCTGGTGGCTTGTAAGAAATCGGCTGCAATGAAGGTAGTTTCTACGGAGGCGAGCCGGGTGGCGCGATTCGGTCGGCCGATTGGATGGTTGAGAAACAATGAGCGGTATACTGCGCCTCGCCGGGAGCCAACCGCTCTGGGCGAGTCTCGCGATGTCGTCGAGGAGATGGGGTGTGACAGATAATCCTGAAACCCGTCCCACGTTGCTGCTGCGTTTACGCGACGCGCAGGACCACGGGGCCTGGACGCAATTCGTCGAGGTTTACTCGCCG
>JBJTOW010000833.1:0-3283 GCA_046074805.1 Planctomycetota bacterium
TGTCGGCGTGGTCGGCGTAGTGTCCGGCACCGAATCGGGGCGAGTTTGGCTGGCGCGTAATTGGCGGTTTGAATCGGTCGACTATCCACGTAGAACTGAACTGTCCGTGGAAAACCTGATCGGCGGTGAACTGGTTGTGCCGCGCGGCGGAGTGGCCGAGGCGGTGATCCGTGTCGCCCGCCGAACTTCGGGAGCCGTTGCCGATGGCTCGAAGGCGAAAGATACGGACAAACGACAAACGGCCCGGGAAATGCGCGGCACGGTCAGCACAGGTGACGCGGGAGACGTGGTTGCATCCCTGCCGACCCCCGAGGTCGTATTCCGGCCGGCGCGGGCGCATTCGCTACGGCCGGTAGGCGATCGGACGCGACCGAACGCGTCGTGGCATCGCTTGGCGGTTCGTGACGTGCTGGAGCCATTCGTGTTCCAAGTGCGGGCTGACGATGCGCGGTCGAGCTGGATCGCCGTGCGACTGGTGGATCCGCCAAGGTTGATTTCGTTGGAGCTCGCCGTCATCGAACCGGCCTACGCGGGCGGCGCGACGGTCGTCTTGCCACCAGGCCAGGGGCCGTATCGAGTATTGCGGGGAAGCTCGTTGCGAATCGCGGGCAAAGTTTCCAGTCCACTCCAGGACGCTCGTGTGCTCACAGGCCAGCGCGACCTGCCGCTTGCAGTCGAGTTTCCGGTGGGGCAACGGGAGACGCCAACCGATCGGCCTGCGCAGTTCCAAGCTAAACAGCGAGAAGCTGGAGCCGACTCCGGGGGGTTTAGCGGTGTAATCCCCGCCGATCAATTGACCGACGGTTTGTTGTCGTTCGTCGTGCGGGACGAGCATGGGCTGGATTTTCCACGTTCGCCGACCGTGCGGCTGGAGTGGCTCGATGATGCTCCACCGTCTGTCGCTGTGGCATGGATGGGAGCAAGCCGCTTGGTGGTGCCGGGCGGAACGTTGGAGGCGGAAGTTGATGTCAAGGACGACCGAAAAGTCACCGGTCTGCGTTTGCTCGCGAGGGTGGCGGCCCCAAGCGGCGAAAAGGTGGAACAACCATGGGCCCCTTGGCCACGAGTTGCCTCCAAGCCGGTGACCTGGCCGGTTTCCGGTGCGGCCCAATGGACCGAGTCGCTTCGTTTAGATCCGGCGCTCGCGCCTATCGGCTCCGTCGTCACATTGGTCTATGAAGCGACCGACAACGACACCGTCTCCGGCCCGAAGTCCTCGCGTTCCGCCGAGAAGTCGCTGCGTGTGGTCGAGCCCGGCGAGCTGCGCGGTGATTGGCTGCGGCGCGAAAAGGAGATCCGACAGCAAATCGAGCAGTTGGCCGACGACTTGAGCATCTGGGGCGAACAGCCGGAATCGCCCCGAAAATCCTCCGCTGAGTCGGACGGGGAGCGATCCGATAGGGAATTGGCGGCAGCGAGCTCGGAACGACAACGCGAACGCGACTTGGAGCGGTATGGAACCTATCGATCGGCGGCGTTCGAACACCACGTTAGTTTGATGGCGTTGTGGCAGGAAATGCGTTTCAGCGGCCTAGAACCGTCGGGAAAAAAATCGGCGGCCGATCGACTGTCCGAGCGAGTTTTGGCTCCATTGAACGAGGTGTTCGAACGGCGGATGCCGGCGGTGATCGAAATCTTGCGCCGCGACGGCCGGGTGGGCGAACTATCAGCTCGGCACGCGTTGGTCGTCGAAGGCTTGAGGAATGTCGCCAGGGAACTGGCGCGGGCCGAGGGCTTCCAAGAAGCGGTGCGTTTGGTCGAGGAACTGCAAGATGGCCAACGCGCAGTGCTCGCGGAGACGCTGGAAGCGGAGCGGCGACGTGTCCGCGAATTGCTCGACCGGCCGGCCGGGCGATAGATCCCTGCGGATTTTATTGGTTCCTTGATTATCGAGTTAGCGATGTCGACTTCAACCGTTTTGGAACAGAGCACGACTAGGGAGCGGCGGCCGCTGCGGCTGGGAGCGGTCGAGGTCGGTAGTCCGTTCGTACAGGCCGCTTTGTCGGGCTACAGCGACTGGCCAATGCGGTTGCTCGCGCGACGCGCCGGCGCCTCGTATGGGCTGTGCGAAGTGATGCTCGACCAGTTCCTCGTCCAGTTGAAGAACCGCAAGCGGACATCGCACTTTCTGCATGTAACGGATGACGAGCGTCCCGTTGGCGGTCAGTTGATGGGCGCGGAACCCGAGCAGTTCGCGGCCGGAGCGATGCGGCTGGTGGAAGCCGGGTTCGATGTGATCGACATTAACTTTGGCTGTCCTGTGAAGAAAGTGCTCGGGCGCTGCCGCGGCGGATACCACCTCAGCCAACCCGATGTCGCGTTGGAAATCGTCCGCCGCACCCGCGAGGTTGTGCCCGCGCGTATTCCAGTCACGGTGAAAATGCGGCGCGGACTCGATGACACGGACGAAAGCCGCGACAACTTTTTTCGGATTATCGAAGGAGCGTTCGAGGCGGGAGTCGCGGCCGTAACGCTGCACGGGCGGACCGTGAGACAGCGGTATATCGGGCCGAGCCGCTGGGCGTTTGTCGCCGAGGTCAAGCGATGGGCTGGCGAGCGAACGATTCTCGGTAGCGGCGATCTGTTCACCGCCGCGGACTGCGTGCGGATGTTACAAGAAACGGGCGTGGATGGCGTGACGATCGCTCGCGGGGCGATCGGGAATCCCTGGATTTTCGCGCAAGCCAAAGCTTTGTACGAAGGAAAGCCGCTACCGCCACCGCCTTCGCTATTCGACCAACGCGAGGTGATTGCCGAGCATTATCGGCTGGCCGAATCGATCTACGACGAGAAGCAGTGCGGAATTCTGATGCGTAAGTTTGGAATCAAGTACGCCGCGTGCCATCCCGATCACTTGGCGGTCCGCGAGGCGTTCGCGCGAGTTCGTTCGCAAGCCGATTGGCAAGCGGTGCTCGACGCTTGGTACTCGGGCGATGGTCCGGGCGTCTATCCCGATCCGGCGATCCACCACCGACACACCTCTTGCGACCCTGACGATTCGTAATCCATAGACACCGTCGACAAGAACTTGCGGTGAGTCGACGCGAACGCTTACCGAGCGAAAAGAAGTGAGCTCGTCGAAGCGGTCTTTGGAGTGCGGGGCCGAAAGGCACCGCTTTCCCCACGGCCGACGTTTCGTCGACGCGAACGAGCACCGAGCGAAATGAAGTGAGATCGGCGAAGCGGTCTTTGGAGTGCGGGGCCGACAGGCACCGCTTTCCCCACGGCCGCCGTTTCGTCGACGCGAACGAGCACCGAGCGAAATGAAGTAAGATCGACGAAG
>JBJTOW010000834.1:0-2890 GCA_046074805.1 Planctomycetota bacterium
GCCTCAACGGCACGGGAATCGCCGGCGGCCCAAGTGAACTCGAAAGCATCAGCGAGCTCGCTGGGTTGGAGGGGCTTGCGCGGTTCGTCGCCGAGCTCACTCGATCGGGGCTGCCGCCTGCGGAACTTGTGTTGCACGAGCGTTTCGAGGCGTTGCTGCAAACAATCGCTGCGCGTCCCCGGTTGTTGCAGGAGCGGATCGAAGCGTTCGATAGGTTGCGGGATCGCGGCTTCAGTCCCACGCTTGTTGAGCGGATTCCCGTGGACCGACTGGAGTTGGAATGGCAGCGAGCGAGTAGCGCGGTTTGGCCGCTGTCTTGGTGGCAAAAGAATCAACTGAAAGTGAAGCTGAAACCGTACATGCAACCCGGTCGCGAACCGGATGTGGAAATCGACATTTTCCTACTCGCGGATTATCGCACGGCGGTTCGCGCCCTGGCGAACAATCTGGATTCGCTCGGCCTGCCACCGCCCCTTCGGCAATCCGTCGAGCAGAATCCCAACTCGCTGGATGAGCCCTTGGCGGCCGCGCGGCGGCTCCGTGAAGTGGTCCGTTCGGTGGGCGGAGCGCCTGAGCAACTGGGACGACTTCACGCCGGAAACCTCCAGCCATTGATCGCTGCCGTTAGCCAGTTCGCGACAGCGCGCGAGAGCCTAGCAGCGGTGCAACAGACGCTCGCCGACAACTTAGACGCGCTGCCCTTGCCGTCCGTCATGCGATCGGTCATCCAGTCGGATTTCACGGGATTCACGCAATCGCTTGGCGTCGCGTTGGCGATCCGCGATTCGTTGCGTTTACTCGCGGGCGAGGCAACCTTTGGTCCATTATCGCAACGATCGCTGAGCCGATTGTTGGCCGAACCGCCGCAGTCGATGCAAGCCGCCGCCAAGAGTTACGTGTCGGCGATGCAGGCGTTCAAAAAAGCCTGGAAGGAATACACGGCGCTGACGCAATCCGCGCCCATTAGCGGCAGATCCATGGCGCTCGCCGCGGACGCGGCCGCTCAAGCGAGGCTGCTCGTACGCGACCGAGCCGCCTTGCGGCCGACCGTGGACTGGAATGCGGCGGAGCAGCACGCAAAAGAATTGAAGTTGAAGGCGTTCACGGATGATTTGCTTGCGAAAAAATGGCCGCCTCACGAAGCTGTTCCGCGATTCGAACTGGCCTACGCGCGATGGTGGTTGCCGCTAATCATCGACGAGCGGCAGCCGTTGCGGGACTTCAAGTTGCTGGACCACGAGCGAACGATCCATGAGTTCCGCGATGCGGACCGACGCGCGCGTGAGTCCGCACCGCTGCGTGTGCTCGGCCAGCGCGCGGAGGAGCTACCGGATATTGACGCGGTGCCAAGGGGCTCCGAGCTGTTTGAGCTCCGGCGGCAAATCAACGATGGACGTCCGCGAAAGTCGATCCGCGCGCTGATCGAGTCGATGCCGACGATGTTCCCGTTGTTGGCACCCTGCCTGTTGATGTCGCCGCTGTCGATCGCCCAGTATCTGCCGGCCAACCTCCGGCAGTTCGATGTGGTGGTATTCGACGAGGCGTCGCAAATCACCACATGGGATGCGATCGGCGCGATCGCCCGCGGCAACCAGACAATCGTCGTTGGAGATCCCAATCAATTGCCGCCCACCAGCTTCTTCGAACGCTCGGACGACAGCGACGACAGCGATGAGGGTGAAAACAACGCGTTGGAAATGATTCGCGACATGCCAAGCATCCTCGACGAGTTGATCACCGATGGGCTGCCGACGGTCCGATTGTCTTGGCATTACCGCAGCCAACATGAGTCGCTCATCGCGTTTTCCAACCGCCAATACTACGAAGATTCGCTGGCGACTTTTCCCGCCGCCGACAATCGCGACCGCGGAGTGTCGTTCGTCCCTATCGTCGACGCCGTGTACGACCGCGGCCGCACCCGTACGAACCGCCGCGAGGCCGAAGCGATCGTCGCCGATTTGGTCGCGAGGATGACCGCTGGCCTGGGTCTGCCCGAAGAACGACGACTCACCTACGGCGTGGTGACATTCAACAAACAGCAACAGGACCTTATCGAAGATCTGCTGGACGAGGCGCGGCGACAACAACCGGAGCTGGAATGGTTTTTCGCCGAAGAGCGTTTCGAGCCGACCATGGTTAAAAACCTGGAAAACGTGCAAGGCGATGAACGCGACGTCATGCTCTTCTCGATCACCTTCGGCTTCGATGCTAAAGGCGCGTTTCCAGTCGATTTTGGAGCGTTGAATCGAGAGGGCGGCCATCGGCGGTTGAATGTGGCCGTGACCCGCGCTCGTCGGACATTGGCGGTGTACGCCTCTTTCCTGCCCGACCAATTGCAAGCGTCGCGGTCGAATGCTCGCGGAGTGCGCGATCTTCGGGCGTTCCTGGAATACGCCCAGAGTGGCGCCACCGCGTTCATTGGCCGAAACGCGGGTCCGCCGTCCACGCGCGACGGTCAATTGGAGGAAAGCATCGCGAAGGCGCTCACGACGCTCGGCTGGACCATCAAGCAGCGGGTCGGCGTTTCAGACTTTCGCGTGGACATCGGCGTCGTCCATCCAGATAGGCCCGAGGCGTTTTTGGCGGGCGTGGAATGCGATGGCGAACGCTACGGCCGCTCCACCGTCGCGCGGGATCGCGACATCACCCGCGGCGTGGTCTTGTCGAGCCTTGGTTGGCAGACCCTGCGAGTCTGGTCGATCGATTGGTGGAACAGAAACGAGAACGCGAAAGAGCGTCTTCATTCGCAGCTCAAAGCACTGCTCCAAGATTCGAGAATAGCGGCGGATGCGGCGGCAACCACCGTTGCGAGATCGACCTCAGGCTCCGCATCCTAGCGTTTCGTCCACTCTCACCCCACGTGCAAGACGGACTTCCAAGTCCGTCGTAA
>JBJTOW010000835.1:0-11398 GCA_046074805.1 Planctomycetota bacterium
CCCAAACCATTTGCTCCAACGCGCGGCGGTGGGAGTCCGCGTTGCCCTCGGGAGGCTTCGCGGCAACGGACAGATGTTCGCCGAGCAGACTCAACTCGTCCGGGGCCGGAGGGCGGCTCAGCACCGCCCACGTCGCCAGGTCGACCTGTTGCGGCGCGTCGGCGAGCTTTTGCAACTCGGGAATTAGCGCGGCGCCGATCGCCTTTAGCCGCGCCGGGTCGTTACTGAGTGCCAGCGGTTCCCGCACATTGATCTGAAAGCCCTCGACGAGCGGCTGCTCGAACAATGTTCCCGCAAAGCCCTGGGCCCGCGTCTCCAAATCGGCAATCGTCTTGTCTAGTTCTTCCGGTCCGGCTTGAGCAAGCAAGCCATCGAGCCCCGGGTCGCTGGCGACCAACACTGAAAGCCCGAACTGCATCGGCGTCAGCGGCCGCAATTCGGCAACGGCGAAGAGCTCGCGGGCCGGCGGAGCTCCGCTCCAGCGACTGCCACGCGCATACGCGCCACTGGCCACCAAACCGCTCACGGTCCGCCGCCAATCCCACTGATGGTTGATCAGGTCCCTGGCCAGCCATGCGAGCAATTCGGGATGGCTGCCAGGATTTTCACCGTGCATCTGGTCGACTCGCATCACCAACCCGTGGCCGAACAACCGCAGCCACAGCCGATTCACCAGTGCGCGGGCCATCATCGACTGGTTGACGGGCTGTTCGGCCAGCTTCAGCAATTCGCCACGGGTGCTGTAGGCGGCGGCGGCCGGGTATGCCTTGTTTTTGGCGAAATCTTTCCGCAACGCCTCGATCTCTTTCGCTTCCTCGGCGATCGCTTTCGCGAGGTCCGGCACGTCGGCGGGCGGCGACTCGCGTGTTTCGCCGGACAGAAACATCATCGCGACTTCGCGATTCGCGCCGGCCCGGTCTTTGTATGACAATTTCGCCAACCCGAAACGCCGCTCCATCAGCCGCCCCTGAAAATCATAGCTCCGACCGAAAAACGCTTTCATGCCATAAAAATAGTCCTGGGTCAGCGTGGCGACGTAAGGATGCGTGTGGCATTGGCAACAGGTGATATTGACGCCGAAAAACATCGAGCTGACATCGCGGGTCAGCAAATCGGCGTCGCCCACTCGCTTGAGGATGAACTGCTCGGGGCCAAGCGGATCGGTGCCATCGCCCAGCAATTCGCGAAACATCCGGCTCCATGGGCGGTTTTCCTTCACCGCCGCGATCAGATACTTCCGCAGGTCCGGCCCGCTGCCGTCAAGTCCGCGGAGCAATGTGTTTAATTCCGTGGCCGTATGCCGTTCGAACCAAGGCGAGGCGGCCAGTTTCTCGATCCACAGAAGACGCTTGCGCGAATCGGTCGACGCTACGAAACGACGCGCCTCGTCGGCCGTCGGAATTCGGCCCGCCAAGTCGAGCGTCGCGCGGCGCACCCATGTCGCGTCGTCCGCCGGCGGCGCCACAGTGGCGCCGGCCGCCTTGATCTTCGCATCCACGTAGTGATCCACCACGTCCGCGATCGCGCGATCCGGCGGCAAGATATCCGCCGCCGAGTCTTGATTCACCGAGCTTTGGGCCACTGATCCTTGCGCCGCCGAGCCTTGTGCCGCCGCCTCCCGCCCGGACAAGGAAGCCACCACCAACCAAGAGGCGATCGCGAGCCGCGTCGCGATTCCGGGAAAGCTTGACCGAGTGAACCGCGGTGATAATCCCGCCGAGTCGCTTAAAACGTTCATGACAACGATTGCCCTCAACTGGATGCAGGCCAACTTCCGCAGCGCATGGCATGTAAGCCGCCCGCGTGAACGTTGCAAAAGATGCGTTCGCTGACAATTCCGCCTATGCAATTGTTCTCTTCCGGTCCTGCAATTCGCGACGGCACCGCTGGTACCTCTGCCGAGCCTCCTCGTATCGCCCCGCCTTCATGAACGCATGGATACTCACGCTTACTCCGAAAAGGGTAAAAACGACGCCGAACCACGGGAAGAAACCCGAGAAATCAGGACGGCCGAATCCGTTTAGGAATGCTGACGTGACGGTCCAAAAGATGCCAAAGGCGACGACAATGACGCCTCCGATCACGCTACTGGCTTTTCCAGGTAGGTAGCGAGAACCATTTCTTCCCTCAACCATGTAGTTTTTGCGTTCCATTTCCCACTCGCGATCCAGTTGCGCGATTTCATTTTGAACTTTGAGTTCTTCAAGTTGTTCGGAACGGCTGGCGTCCTGCGGTCCATCAAGGGCGAGTCTTTTGGCCAGCTCAAATTCTTCGTGTGAAATTGAGCCGTTTCTCCGCAGTTCATCCAGCTTCCAAAGATCGTCGGCGATTGTCATGGGTCTAAGATGGTTGGAGAAGTATTCTGCCCCAAAAGCCCCGAGTCGTATGATGGTCAGCTGGTGATCGACCACTGGCAAAGCTTGCCGCGGCCGGCGGTGAAGCAAGTCTCCGCGTTTTCCGCAAGCGCGATGTCGAATACCGGCGACGGTAGTTTAATCTCGGCCAGCAGCGAGTGATTCGCCAGATCGACGAGCGCCAGTTTCGCGCCGTTACCCGCTCCGCCAGCCGCCAGGAGCCACTTGCCTTCGGGGTGGTATTTCACGCGTTCATAAAAGAAGTCGCCGCCAGCTTGGCATTCCCCCGTTTGCTTGCCGGATTGCCAGGCGAAAAACTGAATCAGCGATTTGCTGCCGGTGATCGTCGACGTGTCCCCGGCCAAATTGCCGCCGACCGCGATGGTTTGGCCGTCGGGCGAAAAGTCCACGGTGCGGATGCCGCCATAGGTATGGCCGTTTGTGTCGTGCGTGTAGAAATGGGGCGCATGGACATCCGCGAGCTTCTGGCCGGTCGCGACTTCCCAAACCACGGCATGTCCCGCTTGATCGACGGTCGCCAACCATTTGCCGTCGCGGGAAAACGCCGACGAATACAGTTTCGACGCAAGCTGGAACGGTGTGAGCCGTTCGTGCCCGGACAGCTCGCGAATCAAGGCCCCCGATTCGGCTTCCCACAGCCGACAAACCATGTCGTCGCAGACGCTCGCCAGCGTGTTTCCATCCGGCGAAAGCGATAAGTGTCGCACCCATTTCGGATGCGGCGCTACCCGCACCCGCTCGCGGGACTCGCGATTCCACCACACCACTTGATGGTCCGAGCCGGCGGAGATGAGATGTTTCGCGGTGATGGCCAGGCCGCTGATGAAGCTGACATGCGCGTCCCAGGGAGCGGGCGTCGGCTTGTCGGTGGCGAAATCGATAAAGTTGATTTTGCCCACATGGCCACCCGCGAATAGCTGGTTGGAACCCGGCACGCGGGCCACGCTGTAATGGTCGCCGGCAAGCGAAACTTCCTTGACGCTGGCGATTTTCCAAGCGGGTGTGTCTACCATGGCAAGCCCGTCATTAATGAAGTGGATACTTTTCCGCTTAACTCACACGGTTCCCCTCGTACGACGGACTTCCCAGTCCGTCGCGGCTTCCCGTCGTACGACGGACTTCCCAGTCCGTCGCGGCCTCCCTCGTACGACGGACTTCCAAGTCCGTCGAAAAGCCGTCGAAAAGCACTTGCGGGCAGCCACCCACCACGGCGACGGACTAGGAAGTCCGTCGTACGGCGGCCGGACCTACGTGATTTCAAAACTGAATCCCGGTGCTACATTCTGTCGCCACCACGCATCACCCATCACCCGCCACCCGCCACCCACCACCCATCACCCATCACCCGCCACCCATCACCCGCCACCCGCCACCCGCCACCCGCCAACTCGCCATCTCTCATCGTTACGCCAACACTTCGCGGACGGGCTGGGTGTCGTAGGCGGTCAGCGGCACGGGGCGGCCGTCGGGGGCGATCCGTTCGCGTTGATGATCAATGCCGACCGCTTGGAAGATCGTCGCGAAGAATTCGTTGAGGTTGACCGGATTCTTGGAGATTTGGTTGCCATCGGCGTCAGTTTCTCCGTAGACAACTCCCGGTTTGATGCCACAGCCGGACAGCGTGACGCTCATCCGCGAGAAATGGTCGCGGCCCATATTGTTGTTGATCGACGGCGTGCGGCCCATTTCGGAGAAGGTGACAACGAGTGTGTCCTCGAGCAGTCCTCGAGCCGCCAAATCATCGAGCAAAGTAGAGAGGACATGGTCGAGTTCCGGCACCATCTCCTGATGGAACTCGAAGTTCTGGCCGTGGTGGTCCCACCAGCCGCGATTGACGCGGACGAACGGCACGCCGGCTTCGATGAGCCGCCGTGCGACGAGCGTCTGTTTGCCGAACGGCGTGGGACCGTAGGCGTCGCGAGTGGCCTGGGTTTCCTGTTCGATATCGAACAAGCGAGCGCTGTCCATCAGGCCGCGCACGCGGGCGTAGGCGGCGTTGTGTCCGAGCAGCACGTCGTCCCGCTCGCGGCCGGCCACGAACCCGCGCGTGAGCCGCTCCCGCAGCGATTCGCGTTGGATGTGCTCCGCGTCGGTCATGCCGGGTGGCAAGCGATTCGCTTCCGGGGCGATCCGCAGGAGCGAGTCGCTGATCTTGAATGGCGGCTTGGCTGGCACGGTGCCCGGCTGGATGTTGATCGGGTCCCACTGCGAGCCATAGAACCCGGCCGATTCGTAATAGCTGGCGCCCAGATAATTCGAGAACATCACATGATGCGTCACGGGACTCACCGGGTCGGCGAGCTCCCGGGCGAGCATCGAGCCAAGGCTCGGCATTTTCAGCCCGGCCACCACCGGTTTGCCGGCGTAGAGCGTGACATCTTTGTGGTCGGTATTGCTTGTTTCAATCGATCGAATGACCGCCGTGTGCTTATGCAAACGCGTCGCCATCTTGGGCATCAATTCCGAAACGTGATAACCGGCGATCGAGGTCGGGATCGCTTGGAAAGGCCCGCCGGTGCCACGACCCGGCTTGGGGTCCCAGCTTTCGAATTGGCTCATGCCGCCGTTGAGAAAAATCATCAGCACTCGTTTTTGCCGTCGGGCGAGTTCACCGGCGATGGCTGGCGACGCAAGCCAGCCCAAGCCAGCGAGGCCCGCCAAGCCGGCCGTCGACGTTCCGAAAAACGCGCGGCGATTCAGGTCATGTCGCGGTGGCGCCGACAACGGAGCACGACGTGAAGCGAAAGACATAACACCGTCCGATCTGAGGGAACTCGAACTAGTTTTCTTGTAGCCCGATTGTACCCCACAGCGGGTGCGGCGTCGCGTCCGCGATTTTCCTTTAGGTTACGCATGGGCAGCGCAACGGGTCGTGGTTCGGCAGCGCGTCGGGTTACGGGGCAGCGGTGCGATAAAGGAACGAATCCGAGCTTAATAGCGTCACGACCAGCATCTTCATGCTGCCCTGCGAGGCCGCATACGCGGAATGGGCTTCGCGGAGCGTCGCGGCATCGCGCAGCGTCTCGTTGCGTCCGAGGAAGTAGCGGAACGCGTAGCGCACAAACATCTCTTCGGCCCGTTTCGACGCGGCCAAACGCTCGATCAGTTCGATCGCGTCCTTCACGGGACCATCGAGTCCCGGGATTTTCGTTTCAGCCACCGCGCCTGAGGTATCGACCGCGCGGTCGAGTTCCCGGAAGCGGAACCGGCCAAAATGGTCGTACGCTTCAAACGGCATGCCGAGCTGGTTCATTTGCTTGTGGCACTTCCAGCAATACTCGTTTTCCGTGACCATGCTGAACCGCTCGCGCAGCGTTCGCTTCGGATCGGTCGGCACCACGGCGCAAACGGTGACAGGCACATCGGGAACGGTGCCGCCCAACAGGTGCTCGAGAATCCACTTGCCTCGGCGGACCGGATCGCTGTCGAAGTTGTTGCCGTACGCGATCAGCCAAGCCGGTTGGGTCAGGAGCCGCACCGGACCGTTGGGTCGAGTGTGACGAGCCCGTCGCGTTTGGAATCGGTCGGCAGGTTGTAGACCGCGTTATTGGGCACATTCTGGCCGGCCGCCCGCATCGCGACAGCGACCCAGTTCAAGATCGCCGCTCGCTCGGCGGAAAATCTGACGCTCGGTTGTGGGCCGAGCGCCAGAGTTTGTGATACGCCTCAAGTCGAGCCGCTCGGCGCTTCCTTAAGCCCAGCAGTCGCGTTCCGGACGCGACCGCAGCGAATTCGCCTCGGCGTCCCCGACGAACTCGTTCTTCACCGGATCGAAGACCAGCTTCCTTCCTAATATCCATGAGAACGACGCCGCGAAACTGGCAATGTGCGAATTGAGCATCACCTGGGCATTCGTGATCGTCGGTTTGCGCGAGCGGACACAGTCGAAGAAATTGCGGGCATGCAGTTGCGCATCAATGCCGCGAGTCTTCTTGATCTTCTCGGTCGGCGACACGACACCACCCAGCTTGACCTCGATGCCGTCGTCGCCCACCTCCACCGACCCTTCGCTGCCCACGAACCGCACGGGGCACAGCCCCAGCTTGGTGTTCCAATTCGGGCTGCGATCGCCGAACGGCGTCTTGAGGAAATCGAGGACCAACTTCACGCCGTTCGCATAACGGCACGTGATGCCGGTCTGGCCAGGGACGAACTCGACCGGCGTCGTACCGTCCGCGCTGTTGGCCCATTGGCACATGTCGACCGTGTGGGCGCCCCAATCGAGCAGCCGCGCACCCGACTCGAAGTCATACTGGCCACGCCATTTGCCAGCGACATACGTCGAGTTGTACGGACGCCACGGGGCCGGTCCGAGCCACAGATTCCAATCGCAAATGTCGGCCGCCGGAGTGGGCTCGCCCGGCAACCACGCGTTGCCCAGTTCCGGCTGGTACACGGACGCGTAGAGCGTCTCCAGCTTTCCGAGTTTCCCGGAGTGGGCCATTTCGACGGCCGATTGGAACTGCGGGACGCTGCGACGCTGCGTGCCGGCTTGAAAAATCCGCTCGGTCCGCTTCATCGTCGCCGCCAGGTCCTGCACGTTCTTGATCGACAGCCCGCACGGCTTCTCGCAGTAAACATCCTTGCCCGCCTCGGCCGCGAGAATCGACGCCGGCGTGTGCCAGCGGTCGCCCGTCGCCACGATCACGGCGTCGATATCTTTGCGCGCCAACATTTCCCGCATGTCGCGGTAGAGCACACAGTCCGAGTTGCCTTGCAGCTTATCAACCAGCGACTTGCCCGCCTCGCGCCGGCTCTTCTGCACATCGGCGATCGCCACGCAGCGGACGTCAGGCAACCCCAACATTGATGTCAACACGTACGTGCAACGCGGCCCGATCCCGATCACTCCAAGATTGATCTTGTCGCTCGGCGCAATCGCGCCCTCACGACCCAGCACGTGCGACGGCACGATTGTCGGGAACGCCACCGCCACGCTGGCCGCTCCCGCCGCCAGGCCGGCGATCGCCTGCCGCCGAGTGAACTCGAAGCCGCCCGCCACCGGCTTCGTAGTCACCTTCACAGCATCGGTGACACTCGCAACATCATGGCGAGTGCTATTGTCATGGTCATTGTCGTTGCCGCTGTAGTTGTCATTGCCATTTTCATTGCCATTAACCTTGCCATTGCCATTGAACATGGAGGATTCCTGGGCTGAACGGGACGGGAAGGAACGAAACCGGACTGGGAAACTCGCTCGGACGAAGCTCGCTCTCACGCGGAACGAACGGTCGCTCCGCAGTCCTGGATTTTCACGGTTCGCCGCTGCGATACAAGAACGAGTCGGAACTGAGCAGCGCGACCACCAGGGCCTTCATGCTACCCTGCGACTTCGCATACACGCCATGCGCCTCGCGAAGTGTGGCGGCATCGCGGAGCGTTTCATTGCGGCCGAGGAAGAACCGGAACGCGTACCTGACGAATACCTCCTCGGCGCGTTTCGACACCGCGAGCCGCTCGATCAATTCGACGGCGTCTTTCACAGGCCCGTCGAGCGACGGATCGCCGCTGTCGACCACCGCGCCGGAAGAATCGACCGGCTGGGCAAGCTCCTGGAAGCGATAACGTCCGAAGTGGTCGTATGCCTCGAACGGCATGCCGAGCTGATTCATTTGCTTGTGGCACTTCCAGCAGTAGGCGTCGTTGCGGACCATGCTGAAACGCTCGCGGAGCGTCTTCTTGGGATCTTCCGGAACGACGGCGCACACCGTCACCGGCACGTCGGGCACGGTGCCGCCGAGTAGATGTTCGAGGATCCATTTGCCGCGGCGCACCGGATCGTTATCGAAGTTGCCCGAGTGGGCGACCAGCCAGGAAGGCTGCGTCAAAATGCCGCAGCGAGTAGCCGCATCCAGCGTCACCAGACCGTCCTGCTTGAAGTCGGGCGGCAAGTTGTAGGTCGTAAAATCGGTGTGGTGGGTTCGGTACTCGACGCGATTCATCACAAACGCCTCGCGGGTCGTCAACAGCCGGCGGATCACGTCCCGATCGTCCGCCACGATCCGCGTCATCAGCTTGGAAGTTTCCCGCACGAATTCATCGGCGCGGTACGAAACGCCGACGGGCGGCTCCTTGAACACGTCGGTCGCCTTGCGGTAATCGAAGTATTCGTCGAAGAACCGCAGCACGCGGGCGTTCACGGAGCCGGGCGGTTCCTGGTCCAAAAGTTCGCGCACCAGCGAGGCCACCTCTTCCCGCGTTTCCAGCGGGGCCTTGGCATCGACGAGCGCCGCTTGCAGTCGCGGCGGACGTTTATCGCCGAACAGCGTTTGCTGGATCGCTGTGACGATCGCCAGCTTGTCCAATCGCCGGCGGCCATGTTGATCGGGAGCACCCGCGCCGATTTCCAGCCGGTAGTACGCCTCGGGACGCAAGAACGGATACACCAACGCCGCCCGTACCGCTCGTTCGCGTCCGTGAGCGGCTTGCACTTTCTCGTACAGTTCGCGAATGCGCTGCGATTCGGCGGCGGTCGGCGCGCGGCCGAGCGCCTTGTCGTACGCTTGTTTGACCGCATCTTCGAGCCGTCCGCCGGTGGGCTCGATTTTGGGATCGAGCAGTGACGCGAATTGCCCCTTGGTCCACGATTCGATCAACGCCTGAGCGTTCGACAACACCACTTCCGCCGCCGACTCGTCGACTTCATACAGGCTGGCGAAATCCGACACTTGTTGTCCCGGCAGCAACGCGAACGGCTGAATCCCAGGCACCCGATTTTCGTACACATCGGGCCGCACCCGCCAGGCGCGCGAGAGCGTCGCCGGCGCCGGATGCGCCGGACCGCGGAACAATGGCTCGTGCGGCGTGAAATTCCCGTAGTTCGGCAACGCCAACTTGTCGCGCACATGATGCCCCGCCTTCCGCATCGACTCGGCGATCCAGCCGACCATCGCCGATCGCTCGCCGGGCGGCGGCTGATCGCTTTTGGCCGGCGGCATGAGGCCGAGTTGCAACTGTTCGTGAACGGCGCCCCACGTGTCGGGCGATACGTCCGCGAAACGCTTCAGACCGTCGAGCGACACCTTTCCTTCCATCGCGCCGCCGGCATGGCAGTCGCCGCAATACTTCGCGAACCACGGGCCAGCCTCGGGTGGCGCCGCCGCGAAAGCCACGCGCGCCCCGCCCCCAGCCACAGCCATGTATGCCACAGCCATGTATGCCACAGCCATGTAAGCCACAGCAAAAACAGCCAGGCCAGAGGAACTCGCGATAGCTTTGTCCGTGATTTGTTTTCTCGTACGACGGACTTCCCAGTCCGTCGCCATGCGTGTCGCGAAAAGAATTGGGAAGGCTGACAGGCGGCAGGCCAACCCGAAGTATTTCATTTGACGAAATACGAATGCAGCGCTGCGAACGAGGCTGGTCGCGCCACAATTCGCGCGGCGAACCGCTCGCTGGGAGACCGCGTGACACTCGGTTTTCAACTTGGGGAACGACTTCATGGCTTGGCCTCCTTCGGCGTGGCGACCGCATCGTCATAGATCGCGACGACACGGAATTTTCCGAGTGTCGCTGTGCCGTAGTTGGGAGAAGCGGGGTGCGTGAGGGTAAGGACGAGTTCGGTGATGGGCTTGGTCGCGGCGAGCGGATGCCGCCAGCGGGCGCCGTCGCCGCCGGTCCGCGCGGGCAATCCGATCGTGAATTCGATATCGTGGTTCTTCGCGTCTCCCGGTCCGCCCCAAACGGTTTCGGGTCGGCCATCAAGTAACGCGGAGACGGGTGGCTGCCGCACATCCGACCGCGCGTCAAGCACCTCGATGGTGGCAGCCGGTTCGGGACCGCGTTTCGCCGCAAGCGCGATATCCGAAACGTAGAAGGCCCCGTCAGCTCGCCGTCCCGGTCCTTGTTTGGGCAGAGCGGGGTCGGCGAGCAGTTCGATTCGCACGGCGAACGGTTCCAACCCCGCCGGCACCGGGCAGGTCACGGTGTAGGTATCGCCGATGGCCGCCGTACCCGCGACCGTCACTGAGCCATCGGCGTCGATGGTCGCGGTGGCGCCGGACGAACTGGAGAAGACGCTCGGCACGAGCCGCGTCAAACGCGGTTCGCGGGGTTCGATGACCGAACCGCGGCGACGCAGCAAAAGACGCGTGCCGACAATGTTATCCGCGACGCTGGACCAACCGCGGAACGCCGAGCGGCAGGAGCCGGGCAGGCTGGCCCAACTGCCGCCTTTGCAAACCGCCCCGCGGCTGAACCGCTCGCTCTCCGGCTTCGCTCCCCATTCGGCGCGTTTTTCGAGTGGAATGAACGGAGCCACGCGTTGGGGCGAATACAACGTCGCGGTCATTTCCGCCACATTGCCGTGCATGTCGCACAGTCCCCAGGGATTCGGCGGAAAACTGCCAATCCGCGCCATGGTGACCTGCGAGTCGTTCCACACAGGATGAGCATAAGAATAGAGACCGGTCTGCAAGTCGCCGTTATACACTTTTTGCGGACTGTTATTACCTGCCGCCTTGGCGACTTCGCTGCGGGAACCGCTCTCTCGGAGCGTGCGGTCGGCGAAGTTGCCATGGCGGGCGAGGTCAGCCGGATTGGCGCCGAACGAATAGGCGGCGGTGGTGCCCGCGCGGGCCGCATGTTCCCATTCGGCCTCGGATGGCCGCGAATATTCCCAGCCTGCTGGCGCCGTCGCGTTGAGCGCCGCCAGCAACTTAACATGGTCCAACCCGCCCGCCTTGTTCACCGGCTGCAATTTGTTCTCGCCCGTCGACAGATAAATACCGCAGCCGAACGGCAGTGTTTCGCGATAACAGAGTTCGTACTTCGCAAGCCAAAAGCCTTCGGTGAACGACACCACATATTGCGACTCGTCGGCTTGGCGGCCGGGTTCGTCCGCTGGACTGCCGATCGTGAACTCGCCGGCCGGGCACCAACAAAAGACGATGCCATTCGCATCGACCCATTCATCCCCTGGCCGGCCGCCCGGCCCCAGCGCGGCGGGTGGTGAAACCGAGCGGGACGCGGGCGCCGCGAGCCTCGCCAGTTCGCCTTCGGCGAGCGACGACATCGTCCGCGTC
>JBJTOW010000836.1:0-3497 GCA_046074805.1 Planctomycetota bacterium
ATTCGACGCGCTTGAGGAAAGCGGCGCGGCGGGGCAAGCGAGCGTTTCCGCCATCGAACTCGCGACACGCCTAGCATGCCACGCGGACGCGCTCGAGCGACTGCTCGACGCGTGCGTCGGCCTGCGGCTATTGGCTTTTGACGGAGCCGGCTATCGCAACACGCCGGCGGCGACCGCCTATCTGACCGCCGGCAGTCCGCAGCGTTTGACCGGCTATATCCAGTACTCGAACGACGTCATGTGGACGCTCTGGCGGCATCTCGAGGACGCGGTCCGTGAAGGCACTCATCGCTGGAAGCAGGCCTACGGATGGGACTCGCCAATCTTCTCGAATTTCTTTCGCACCGAGTCGGCCAAACGCGAGTTCCTCATGGGCATGCACGGCTTCGGCGTCATCAGTTCGCCGCACATCGCCGCCGCCTTCGATTTGAGCCGCTTCGAACGCATCGTCGATTTGGGCGGAGCGACCGGGCATTTGGTCACGGCCGCCTGCGAGCGCTATCCAGCGCTGCGGGGCGTGGTGTTCGATCTGCCGGACGCCGTGCCGCTGGCGCGGGAGATGGTCGCGCCCACGCCCGTGGCGGACCGCGTCGAAGTAGTGGGCGGCGACTTCTTCCAGGACGCCCTGCCCGCCGGCGACCTGTACGCGTTGGGACGCATTCTGCATGACTGGTCGGAAGAAAAGATCGAACGGTTGCTGGCCCGCGTGTACGCCAGCCTGCCCGTTGGCGGCGCGCTGCTGATCGCCGAAAAGCTGCTGGACGACGATCGGACAGGCCCGCGTTGGGCACAAATGCAAAGCCTCAATATGTTGACATGTACGGAAGGCAAAGAGCGAACACTGGACCAGTATCGTTATTTGCTCGAAGCGGCTGGTTTCCGCCACGTCCACGGACAACGCACGCCAGCGCCGCTCGACGCGATCCTCGCCGAAAAATGACCGCCGCGCGGTTTCACATTACCGGCACCGCGTCGTCAACATTGCATAAGAAAACGTTTTGTGGACCGACGTTTCTTTTCCCAATGGATGACGCTTGGCGCCCGCTCGTTCTTTCGACCGCATCGCGTTACGCGTGTCACCACCGCCTCGGCGTGTTAGACTAGCACGGAGTTTCCGGAGTATCGACGGATAGGGAACATCCACGGAAAAATCGCCAGGGACAGAAGGGACAGAGACGAGGCTTCGACATGCTTGACATCGGTCGCTTCAATGCTCAGTCGTGCGGCGGCCCCAGCCGTCGCGCGTTCCTGCGCGCGGGGACGGCGTTGCCGTTCGCCCTTCCGGCCGCGTTTTCCGCTATTTCCAGTCCAGCGACGGCGCTCGCCAGTTCGCCGCTCAAGGGCCGCGCGAAGTCGGTCATCTTTGTGTGGCTGTGGGGCGCGCCGAGCCATATCGACACGCTCGACCCCAAACCGGACGCGGTTGGCGACGTGCGCGGACCGTTCGCGACAATCCCGACGCGGACGCCCGGACTGCATGTCACGGAACTGCTGCCGCGGTTGGCTGACCACAGCCACTTGTTCACTGTCGTGCGTTCGCATGTGACGTTTTCCGGTGGTCATCCGGATGCTGGAACGTGGGGTCTGACCGGTTTCGACGAGAAACCGTCGGCGAAAGCCAACTTCGGCTCGATCGTCGCCAAACATCGCGGAACCCGGGGCACCTTGCCTCCCTACGCGATGATCGGACGCGGCGTTCCCCGCGATGTGGTGCGGAAGGTGGAAGGCTGCGGCGGCGGACCGCTCGGCAGCATTTACGATCCGTTCCTGCTCGGTTGCGACGAAGCGGGCCACGTCGAGATCCCGTCGTTGAAATTGCTCGAAGGACTTGTGCCGAGCCGCATTCACGATCGCTGGGCCTTGCTGGAAACGCTCGACACGGTCCGCCGCGAATTCGACTCGGACAAGTCCCACTGGCGACAGCGGCGCTTACAGGCGTATCAGTTGCTCACCCGCCCCGAAGCCCGCGCGGCGCTCGAACTGACCAGCGAGCCCGCACGCACGCGCGAGGCTTATGGCCAAACGTCGTTCGGCCAAAGCTGCCTGCTCGCGCGGCGGCTGGTCGAAGCCCAGGTGCCCTACGTGCATGTGAATTGGAGCGAATACGTCGAGGCGGTCACACCAAACACCGACTTCGGTTGGGATACGCACGTGCTGAACTTCGATCTACTGCCCGACCGACTCTGTCCGATCTTCGACCGGGCCTTCACCGCGCTTCTCACCGATTTGCAAGAGCGGCGATTGCTCGATTCGACCCTGGTCGTGGCGATCGGCGAGTTCGGCCGGACGCCACGGATCAACCGTCGAGCGTCGCGCGATCATTGGCAACGCTGTTATTCGTCGATCTGGGCCGGAGCGGGGATCGAGCCCGGACGGGTCATCGGCGCCAGCGACCGCAACGGCGAAGACCCGATTACTAGCCCCATCACACCGCTGATGGTGGGCACGACGATCAGCGAACTCGCGGGCCTCGATACCCAGGCCCGCGCCGAGCTTCAAGTGCTCGACGGCGGCACCGTCATCCATGACCTGATCGGGTAGCGGAAGGGGCGGCCGTCCAAAAGTTGGCATCGAAAGCTCTTTCTTGGGAACTGGGAAACATGGCGATGCGAATGCGGGAGTGGCTGCTCGGCGTGCTGGGTGTCTTGATCGGGGGGACGGCATTGCTGGCCGAACCGCGGCGGCTCACCACCGATGGTCGCTTTAAAGACGCGCCGGCGTTTATCGATCCCGCCGGGCGCGAATTGGCGTTCGTCGTGCAGGAGACGCCCCAGTTGATGCGGGCGATGCGGTTGAACCTCGCCGACGGCGCGGTGACGGCGCTGAATCCGGAATGGCACAAGAATGAATTCGAGCCAGCTTTTTCGCGGGACGGACTTTCGCTTGCGAGCGTGCAGAGTCGCGGCAATTTGAGCATGGCGATCGTGGTTCGCGGCTTCCCGCAGGGGCCGGAATTCGAATTGCCGCCGGAGGGCGGTTTTTGCGGCTTTCGCAGTCCGACGTTCACGCCCGATGGCAAGCAGGTCTATTACAGCTTCGCGGACCGCGATCGGCAGTCGATCATGGCGGTGAACCGGCAAGGCGGCGACAAGCGAACGATTATCGATGGACCGGGCCACGCGAACTGGCCGAGCTTTTCGGCGGATGGAACGCAGTTTGTGTTCGGCTCGACTCGGCACGGCAATTATGAGATCTACGCCGCCAAACCGGACGGCTCGGACGTCCGGCGGCTCACGGACCATCCGCGGCAAGACATCCGCCCGCGGTTTTCACCGGACGGCAAGCGGATTGTGTTCACGAGCGGCCGCGACGGCAATTACGAAATCTATGTCATGCAGGCCGATGGCGGTCATCCGCGACGCTTGACGGACAACCCCGAGCGTGACGATTACGCATACTGGCATCCCGATTCGCGCCGCATTGTGTATGTATCGGAACGTGCCGGTCGACACGATTTGTACTTGCTTGATGCCGGCGAATAACCCGCGCGTGGCGGG
>JBJTOW010000837.1:0-5615 GCA_046074805.1 Planctomycetota bacterium
AAACGCCGGGGACGAATGCGATTAGCCGGAAATGGTTCCGCTGGCAGAGCGGGTATTGGCGGAGCGGGCAATTGTGGATCAGGCACTTGTGAATCAGGCAGTGGCGGAATTAGAGGCGGTTCGCGAGTTGGACGTGTGCTCTGAGAGACCGCAGCGTTGGCGCTCGATGGGACAGACTGGATTTTCACGTCCTGCGACAACGCGACATCCACTTGCCATAGCGGTCCTTGCTCCGCGTTGGCAATCAACAAACTCACGATTGTTGGCGACGTGGTGATCGAGTCACGGGCGGGCGAACTTGTGATCCGCGCGGCGTGGCCAACTCCCAATTCGAAACGGTCGTGGGCAGTCATGGCCAGTTTGCGAACCTTGCCGTCGGCATTCGCGTTGATCGACGACTCTGTTGCGTCGTGGTGCTCGATCGACCTCAGGACAGCGTGTTCATCGCCCGAGTAAACGATTCGGCTGCCATCGGAGAATTCGATCCGCACTAGATCGATTCGCTCTGAGCGGTCGGTTTTCCCCGTCGCTGTGGCCGTCGGCGGCACGAGCGTCCCTGGAAGGACAATTTCGATTTTGGTTGCCCGCCGCAAATCGTCGCGAAACAACAACGCGAGCCGCTGTCGAGGCTGAGCGATCCATTGACGCTCCACAAGCCGGCGCTCGACTCGCTGGGCCGTGGTGAGCGCGAGCGCGATCGTGCCGAGCGCCATGCTCATCAAAGTCATCGACACCAGCAGTTCGATGATCGAAACACCTGCGCGCCGCCGCGCGATCGCGAGTCTCATGGCGACATCTCCGAAGTGAATCGCCAGGCTGTCAAAGTCGAGTACACTTCGACTGTCGATCACCCGGTCCTACCACAGAGACGCGGATCCGCATGCCTACCGCTGCCTGTTCGCCGATGCTTCTGGAAGTCGTGTTCGCGCTGTCTTCGCCCTTCGGCTCACCTTTCGCGCCGTCATTCGCATCGGCGTTCAACGACGCCGACGCCGTTTCGACGACGATGCGCGCATGGGGAAGGCTTGCGAGCATGGGCGGCCGCTCGGGCCAATCCCACTCGCCGGTTGCTTCAGGGCGAGTCGCTGTGGGCGATTTCGCGTTCGTGCGCAATAACAGTTCCAGCACATTGCTCGCCGCCAACGTGGCGCGGTCGCGATCTTCGAGCCGCCGCAGTTGCCGGGAAGCGGCTGCCAGTAATTGAAAGGCGGTTGTTAGAGCGACGCCGAGCACAAACAACGCCATGACGCTTTCGAGGATTGTCAGACCGCCGCGATCGCGACGGAGATGCTGCGTTAGGGCGCGATCGCGACGGAGGCGTTGCGCTGGGACGCGATCGGCGCATTGAGCTTGAGGTGAATCGCCATTCATGCGAGGGTTTCCATCAAGTCTGTCAGGAACTGGAATATCCCAACACATAGCGAAAACACATCGATCGCGGCGAGCACGATCACCACGGGAAAGACGATCGAGATACCGCGTTGCCAGCGGTACTCTAGTTGCCGTAGGCGGCTGTCCGCTCGGTGCTCGCAGGCCCAGGCGAGATTTCCAGCGTCTTCGGCGGCCGTCAGCAACGCTTCGTCGGCGGCGGTGATGAGACGCTGCCCACGCAGCGCGGCCGTCCAACGGGCGCCATCCCTCACCGCGTCGACCGCTCGTTGCGCTCGGCGCTGAATGATTCCGGTCGGAAGATGTTGAGCGATACTGGCCAGCGATTCGGAGGCCGATCGATTTTGTGCGACTCCCCACCCCAAAGCGCGCAGAATCCACGAGCTATCGTGGCCGAACGAAAGCCTTCCAAAAAGAGGCAACCAACGCCACCAGAACTCGCCCATCAAAACCAAGGCGAATCCTCCCAGGGCGGTGATGAAAGCCAGAGCGGGCACGATCCCAAAATCCACAAGGTAGTGGCCTAATTCCAGTCTGCCGCCACCCGGAATACTGATTGTCCAAGCAGCCAGCGTCGGGCCACTTGGCAAACCAAACTCGTCATTAATCTTGTAAAGCCTCGGCAAGAGCTCCAGCGAAAACACTCCGTGGATACCGAGCGTCATCGCCGCGACCCACGCTAAGTACGCTAGTCTCTCCCCAATATGCCGCAAGACCTGACGCAATCGTTGCTCGTCGCGCATTGATCGGCGCAGAGTCGCATCCAGGCAATGGAAGTCGTCGCCAACACCCACGGCCAAGACCGCGCCCAGTCCCAGCCGATGTCCCGACAACCGCAAGGCGGCGGGTAAACGAGCCCCGCTTTCCAGCAATTCCGCAAGTCGTTGGCCGCGTCGGCCAAACTGGTCGTGACGCTCAAAGGCGTACGCGCGCATCGCTGTCGCCAACGGCATGCCTCGTTCGACCGCCACCGCTAGATACGGCAGCACCGCCTGCCTCTCGGCGCGGAAATATTGACGAATCGCCAGAACTCCGAAGACGAACGCAATCACACCGATCGGCACGGTGATCGGCCCAGCGATCGCGGATATGGCTCCGAGAAAACCAGCCACCGTCAATAGTCCGGCGATCACACCCAATCCAATGCGAATCGGGTCGGCGTCGCGCGCGAGGCCGCCTGGTCCGAATACGCCACTACGGCGGGAATCGATAATCGACAGCGCCAGGAACAAAAGCGTTCCTACGGCGAGCAGATTGACCAGATTCAGAGGCCCGAGTGGATTCATGGTTTTTGCTTGGCTCGATTCATGGCGAGTTAAGCGGCGTGATTCACAATACGCTGCGGCACGGAGTCCATCGCACCTTTCAACGAGGGAATCAGGTGAGAAGCGAAACCAGCTTCAGCATTGGCGACAGCATCATCCAATAAACGCACGCCACGGTCAGTCCCACGAAGACAAAAGCGAACGACGGTGCCACCAGCCGCGCCCAACGGGCCCGTAGCCTAGCCCGCGACTCGCAGGTTTCCGCCAAAGCCCGCAAGCTCTCCGGCAAAGCGTGGGATCGCTCACCCCATCCCACGATCACCGTTGCCGTCGCCGGCCATTCGTTGGCATCCGCCATTGCCAATCCAAGTCCGCCTCCCAACGCCACGCGGGTCGCAAGTCGCTGCGAGGCGGCATGAACACGGGAATCTTGAACCGATGCGCCGGCCAACCGCACACCTTCGGCCAAAGGCACGCGCGCGTCGACTAACAGGGCAAGCCATCGCGCCCATCCAGCCAACGCCAACCATCGCCACAAGGGGCCGACCAACGGCAACTGGCCGCACCAAGTCCGCCAAAACTCGGCGCCGCCAATGACTCGCAACGCGATCAATAAAGCAGGCAACAACAACAGCGCGGTGAGCATCCAAAAACCGCTCGCCGCCATGGCGTCGAGCCCTTGGCCAAACATCATCGGCTGCATTTCAAATTCGCGCATCAGCAGTTGAAAACTGGGCGCCAACAGCACGGCCGTCAAGGGAATCGTCAACGAAGCCAGATAGATGATCGTCGCTGGATAGGCTAACGCCATGCGGATCTCTCGCTCGACTTCCTCCAGCATTCCCTGTTCACTGGTCCACCGCGCGAGCGCCGCCACTCGGACGTCGTCCCGGCCATCGCCCGCGTCGGAACTTCGCAAAGCGGCTACGAGCGCCGCTGGCAGCCCACTGTGTTCCGTTCGCAACAAAGACTCGAACGGCTCGCCTCGCTCAGCACGCTCTGCCAGTCTCATGAGTGCCGTCGCGGCCGCGCGCGATTCACACTCGTCGGCTGCCGCGCGTAGTGCGTCCGACAATGGCGCGCCGGTCGGCAGCGTTACCGTCAAACCATCGACAATTCGCCGCGCGAGTTCCGCGTTTGGCGGACCAACGCCATCGGCCGCTGCCGATCGCTCTTCAGGCGAACTCGCCATCGAAAACTCCAAGCAACACAGTCCCGCCGACCACCCGCGTTCAACTCAGCATGGGACAATCGATCGTTCCAAGATCAGCGCACCGCGAAGATCAAATCAAAACAAACCGTAAACAAAATCGAGCCACGGTAGGATAAGCACCAGAGTGAACGGAAGCACCACTGCACCGCCCAATCCCAACGCGAGAACAATCGGCCACCGCTGCTCGAATTGTGCTTGGCGGCGGTCCGCGCGGCGCCGATAGCCGTCCGCCGCATTCCGTAGCCACTCCGCCCAATGTTCCGGCGAAGCTCCACCAGCCGACAACCAACCAAGTCCTGCCGGCAGGCCGTTCGACAAGATCAAATCCCGTGTGAGCCGTTCGCCTTGGTTCAATCGAGCAGCGGTGGTTCTCGCGCCCGCTTGCCAGTTTCCCACGCCTGACGCGTCGGCCGCCAAAACCAACGCTTCCGGCAATGTCACGTGATTGTCGATCATCAGTCCCAGCAAATCTAGGAACGTGGCCATGCGGGCCGATTCCGAGCCGCTGCTCCAAAATGGCGACCGCGACGCATGGGTCCACGGCCGCCGCCCGCACCACACAAGCCCTGCTGCGACGATCACAGGCGGCCACGGCGCCCACCACGCCACCGAATCGCTGAGCGGCGTTAGCCACTTCCAAACACCGGGAATCGCGCCCTGGAATCCCTCCATCGCCTCCAAGATTTTCGGCGTGGTCCAAACGAGCGACACCAACAAACCCGCGTACGCGATGGACAAGGCGAAAAGCGGATAGATCAAGGCGAGAAAAAACGAGCGGCGGGCGTTCGCCGAACGCCGGGCGGCCGAGGCCGTCTCCTCGAGTGCTCGCGTCAATTGGCCCGATCGACTTCCCGCCACGATCACCGCGCGATACGCCGGCGGTAAACCGAACGCGGGCGATTCCAAAATCCGCTCAAGCGATTCACCTTCGCCGAGCCGCCGCGCGATTTCGCCAGCCGCCTCTCCAAGTCGCCCTGGCAAGTCTCGGCTCAATCCGGCTAGCCCCGAATCCAGCGGCACGCCTAACCGGGTCAAGGCGGACAGTTCCTCGTTGATCGCCGTGAATTCGTCGAGCGTGAGTCCGCGCGCCATCGCCAGTTCGCCATGGGAGAGACGTGAGCCCGCCGATCGACTCGACGAAAAACTAGCCCGAGATCTGGCTCGGAAGTTCGAACCGCGATTGGCTCTTCACAATCGCGTAGTCGTCGGGAAACGAGTGGAACGCTTGGATCAGCAGACTGCGATTGCGGCACTCGACGTTGATGTAGCTGATCGCTCCCAACGCCATCCGCCCACCCGCTTCGAATTGATGGAACATCCCTTCGCGTTGGTCGTCCATCGCCAACTCCTGATGGAACAGCCAAAACACATCGGGGGTGACGACTTCAAGCTGCACGCTGACTTGATACTTCACGCCGCCTCGGCATTCGATTCGATCTGTTCGCTCGCCACGAAGACGATGAGACATCAGTCGACGCTTTTGCGGCATCGGATGCTGGGACGAAGCGGCGACTTCCGTGAGCGTCATCCCGCCGTATCGCCAAGTGACCAGATGGCCCGAGTTCGTGATGTCGATACGGGCCTCGTAGGCGCCGCGCCGCAACGAGCGGGACTGGGAGACGTTGAACAGTTCAGGGTGAAGCGAGCGACCATACAGCTGAAACGACAATTCGGCGACTTTCGGGCGCGTGGTCAACACGGATTTCGTCCTCGTTGGGGCGCGGGATGGTTTCGCTTCGAACGCGTAC
>JBJTOW010000838.1:0-4051 GCA_046074805.1 Planctomycetota bacterium
GCGGGTGGCCAAGCGGCAGGCGGCCCGGCGACCGTGGCTGGAACATCGGCGGCCAGTTCGTACGGCAAGCCTCCGTTGGCGATCAGCGGTCGGTTATCCGCGCCGGGCGAAGAGGATCGTCTGCGAATCGATGTGGCACCCGGGAGCCGCTTGCAGTTCGATGTTGTCGCGCGGCGGCAAGGTTCGCCGCTGGATGGCGTGTTGACGCTGCTCGGCCCCGCCGGAAACGGGCTGGCGTCGGGCGATGATCGTCCTGGCACGGCCGATCCGGGCGTTGATTTCACGGTTCCCGAAAAGATGGAGTCGCTGGTTATCTCGGTCCGCGATCTCCAACGCCGGGGCGGGGCCGATTTCACCTATCGCGTTGTCGTGCGTGATCTGGGACGACCGGCGGCGACCGCCACAATGGAGCTTGATCGTTGGCATGTTTCGGCCGGTGGCACGACCTTGGTGCCGTTCACCGTGGCTCGGCAGGCGTACGATGGACCGATTGCGATTGAATTCACCGGCTTACCACCGGGAATTCAGGCTCGAGGACAGACGATCGCCCCAGGGGCCACTCAGGGGTTGGTGTCGCTGACGGCGGTGGCAAACTCCGAGCCGACCGCCGTTGTTGGTCGCTGGATCGTGAAGAATGAAGGCGGATCGGCGGCGTTCGCTCAGCCGGTTTTGGCCACCGACGGACCGTTGTTCCGGCTTCGTCCATGGGGCCGCGAGGAGATGGCGATGGCGATCGTGGAACCGGCGACCTTCACCATCGACTGGGGCCCCGACGCCACGGACGCCGACCAATTGCCGCTCGGAGGAAAACTATCGCGAACCGTCGTGCTTCGGCGAGTCGCTCAGGCCGGTGGCAGCAGTCCGCCTGGCACAGTTCGGTTTCGATTGGTGACGACCCAGCCAATGCCGAAGAAGACCGTGAAGGAAAACAACAAAGACGTGCAAAAAGACGATCTGGATCGAGCGCTGCGATTGGAAGGCGAGCCCACGATAGCGTCGTTGGCGCCGGACGCTCGGGCGGAACAACCCATTGCCATGCTGGTGCCCGCCGACTTGCCAGCCGGACCATGGACGTTCGCGGTCGTCGCCGAACTGCTTGGCCCCGACAACAAAACGGTTGTCGCGACCGCGTCCACGCCGGTGCGGACGCTGGCGACAGTTGGCCCGGGAAAGTGAGTTCGCCCTCCCATACGCGACATGCGCCCACGCGACCCGCGTGGTTTCGTATCGTATAGATGTCTACTAATCGAGCTTTCCGACTTATCCGCCTGCGAAGAACGGTCCACTTGCCCGATGAGCGAAACTGATCGTCCGTCCGCCGCTTCTGCTGCCTCCCCAAGTTCCCCGTCCTCGCCGGCCGGTTTGTCATCCACAACTCCGGCGTCCTCAATTCCGTCATTGGCGGGCGACGGTCAGCGTTGTCCCTTGGAACCGCTCGATCCGCAAATGACATCGATCCAACCGGGAGGCGGTTGGTGTATGCGGTTGGAATTGGCTTGGGGCAGTGTGCGGCGACTGTGGCTGCGGACATTTCGTCGCGGCTATGTCGCGCGGATGCGCGAGAAGCGGCGAGGAGCGCCGGTTGGCGTGCCGCACGAAGTTCTCGATCCGCGCGACGTCAAGTTCTACCGGAATCAGGGCGACTTTGGCTGGGCGGCGGCGGACGACCCGTTTCGTTGGCGGGATCGCCTGCCGTTTGCCCGCGCGGGGTTGGCCGAGTTGCAATTGATCGGTGGTTTTTTTCTGGCGGCGACGGTGGTGGCAGGGCTGTTTTACTGGCCTGCGGCCCCGGTCGCGGCGGTGCTTTTCGTATTGGTTGTCTGGTTTTTCCGCGACCCACCTCGACGGATTCCAAACGGTTTGGGCGTGGTGGTGTCGCCAGCGGACGGCAAGGTGGTAAGCATCGAGGAATTGGAACATGACCCGTTCGTGGGCGGACCGGCCATATCGATCGGGATCTTCCTCAGTATTTTCAATGTCCACATCAATCGTGTGCCGATCGCCTGCCGCGTGATCGGGATGACCTATCATCGGGGCAAGTTCCTCAACGCGCTGCTGGAGAAGTCGACGCGCGAGAACGAGCAGTTGCATATCCGCCTGGAAGGCGACGAGTTTCCTTATCGGCGTATGGTGGTGAAGCAGATCGCGGGCGCGATTGCCCGGCGGATCGTTTGCTGGGTTCGTCCTGGCGAATCGCTGGCACGCGGAGACCAGTTCGGTATGATTAAGCTCGGTTCGCGGACTGAGCTGATCTTGCCGCGCGAACCCGGTTTGCGGATCGCGATCCAGGTGGGACAAAAGGTGGCTGCCGGCGCGACGGAGATGGCTCGATACGAATAGGCGGCGACCCCGCAAGGAGCAATGCATGGCCGAAGCACCAACGGGCCGTCGCCTGGCGAATCCGGAATTGCGGCGCCGCCGTCTGTTTGGCGTGCTGCCGTCGCTCCTAACGCTGGGCAACGGGGCGTGTGGCTTTGGCGCGATCACGTTCGCCGCCAAGGTTGGTCCCGACACGACCATGGAGAACACGCTGTACATCGCCGCTTTGTTGATCTTCGCCGCGATGGTGTTCGACGCGCTCGACGGCCCGCTCGCCCGGCTTTCCAAACAGACGAGCGACTTTGGCGCCCAGCTGGACAGCTTGTGCGACGCGATCAGCTTCGGCGTGGCTCCGGGATTTTTGATGCTGAAGTTCTGCGACGTATTTCCGGCCCGTATTCAGTGGGTGATCGCCGTGCTGTACATGCTGTGCGCGGTGCTCCGCCTCGCTCGCTTCAACGTCGCGAAGTCGCAGAGTTCCGACCACGATAATTTCGCTGGCCTGCCGTCGCCGGCGGCGGCGGGGATGGTCGCGTCGTTGGTGGTGATCGCCCCCGGATTGACTCGCTGGACAAGCCCGGAGACATCGGAGTGGCAGCGGGGATTTGGCGAGTGGTTGCAACGCGGCACGGAGGCCAGCCTGCCGATCGTGACTCTAGTGGTCGCCTGTCTCATGGTGTCGCGGATCCGCTATCCGCACTTGTTCAACCAGCTTTTCCGCGGCCGGCGCAGTTTCCGTCATCTCGTGAATATCTGTTTCGCGTTGGTCGCGATTATCGCGGTTCACGAATTGGCGATTCCGTTGGTGTTTTGCTACTACGCGCTGAGTGGTCCGGCGCGGGCGGTCGCGGTGCGCATTCCGGGTTTGGGGCGGATTTCCGAGCGTCTCAGCCAGCCTTCTTGACGGACCGGTTCCATTCGAGAACCCTCGACGCTTCGCGGTCATACCATGCTGGCGCTCGCCGTTTTCGCCGCGTCCATTGTCGCCGCCCCGCCTGCGTTGACCGAAGGCGAGACATTATTTCTGCTGGAGAACGGTGGCAGTGTCCGCGGCCGCTGGCTGAACCCCGATCGGCGAACCGGGGCGCCGTACCGGATCACGACTCAGCGACCCATAACACTGGAATGCGAATTGGCCGAGTCGCTGGTGAAGGAAGTGCGGCGGCGGCGGCCGGTAGAGTCCGAATACGATCGGCTGTCGCCAGGTTTTATCGACACGCCCGACGGCCAGTGGCAAGCGGCTGAATGGTGTCGGCAACGCGGGCTGAAAGCGTACGCCGACGTTCACCTGCGTAGGCTTGTTGAGCTGAATCCGAATCATCACCGCGCCTGGGCGCTGCTCGGCTATGCCCAGATCAATGGCCAGTGGAAGCGGCGGGCCGATTTGGAGGCCGATCTTGGCTATCAGTTTCACGCGGGGCGATGGCGGTTGCCGCAGGAAATCGAGTTGTTCGAGGAGCGGCAGCGCGTGGAGGCGGAACTGCTCGAATGGCGTCAATCGGTGTTTCATTGGCATGAAATGCTGCGGCGGCCAGATCGAGCGGCGGAAGCTAGGCAGATGTTGTCGCAAATCCGCGCCCCGTTGGCGGCGCCCGCCTTGCGTTCATGCTTAGGTCGGGAAAGCAATCCGGCAAGGCGTATCTTTCTGGTCCAAGTGCTCAATCAGATTCCCGCGCCTGAAGCGTTTGACGCTATTGTGCTCGCCGCGCTCAACGACCCACACCCCGAGGTG
>JBJTOW010000839.1:0-6952 GCA_046074805.1 Planctomycetota bacterium
CGCCTTGATTTTGTAGCCGTCGCGTTCCTCATCGTTCTTAAATACAGGGAAGAAAAAATGGCGCTGGGGATCCCACAGCAGTTGCATCATCTTGGCCCGCAGCGACTGGGCTTTCTGCTCGAAACGCGCGGCGAGTTCCACCTTGCCGGCAAGACGCGCGATCTTGGCGATCGCGATGGCGTCAGCCCACATGTAGGCGTTGAACGAAGGCCGATAACTAGGGGCCCCGCGAAGGATGTCATTCGTTTGCCGGCTGTTGATATTGAACTCCATACCGTCGTCATGGCCCGTTTGCCAGAACAAGCCCACATCGGGCATAAAGTGGCGTTTTTCCCATTCTTCATAGTTCTGGACGAGATCGGGCAGAAGATCGATAAGAAACGCGGGGTCGCGGTGCACATCGTTAACGGCCCAAGCACTATCGGCGAGCCACGTGGAATAGTTACGCGGTTGAGCTCCCGGCGTGCGAAACCAGTACTTGAGATAATCGCGTGCGATCCGCGGTTGGCGCAGCCATCGGGCTTCATAGAGTTGAAAGCCGGCGGGGCAACTGATCGCGCCATAGGCTCCCGACCAAAAAGGGCGATCGATGAATTCCGTGAACGAGTAGCCGCTGTTAGGCGATCCGTAAGTTAAATGTTTGGTGAGTAGCTCCCAGCGGTAATAGTAAGTTGTCGTGAGATCGGCGTCGGGGCACTCGAAAAATGGAATCTGCTGCTCGTACCAGTCCCAATCCTGGTTGTCCCAAAACGACTGGGCGGCGAGTTGCCGCGGCTTGTCCAGCACTTGTCCGTGAAGTTTCGAGGCCGCCACGCCGCTCAACGCCGCAATGGCCACCAAGAGCCATCCATGACACACGCTGAATCCGAACAGTCGGACTCGCCCGACGAAGCGTCTGGACTGGCATGAACGGCAAGGGCCAATCGCGATGCCGGGTCGAGCGGGCGTTGAAGAACACAATGGCGGTTGACAGTCTGCGACCATGGAGTGGCTCGGCGAGCGAACAAGGATGATGGGAGCGAAGACGGGACCAGGAGTGTAACCAATCGATCGCCAAAGGCCTACCGTTGAAATCCGAGCGTTGGACCGCTCAATACGCTGTTATACCGAACAAGGACGCGATGATTACGGGGGCAAATGATGCGAATCCTCTACAGCCGGCCTCTACAGCCGGCCTCTACAGCCGGCCGCTACAGCCGGCTCCTGACTTAGCGGGACCTTGCGGCTGCGGCAGGTGGACATGGGAGCCAGAGGCTCCCGCCACTCGACGTACGCTATAATCATCGCGCGATCGCGGTAGCCGCGCCGATGGTGACGCTGGCCGCGATCGCGTTCCATGCAAGGCGGACTCGAACATGGCACGCAAGGCTCGAAAAACGGCGTCGGAGCCGGTCGACAATCCATTATTGGCGATCGACTCGTCGGCGCCCGCCGTCCCTGATGACAGCGACCAAGCGCCCGCCGAATCGCCAGTGGCGATGCGTGTACAACAGATCGGCCGCATCGCTGGTCCACTGGCGGCTTTGGCGGTCTATGTAGCGCTTGGGGCTTGGGCCACTGAACTCACGCGCGAAGCGCGAGTGGCTGCGTCGATTGGCGCGCTGATGTCGTTGTGGTGGATGACCGAGGCCGTGCCGCTGGCTGTCACCGCGTTGCTGCCACTGGTACTCTTTCCGTTGGGAAATGTCCTGAATCTGCAAGACACGGCGACCCAATACGCGGAAAAGAACATCTTCTTATTCCTCGGCGGGTTCCTGATCGCGTTGGCGGTCGAGCGATGGAACTTGCATCGGCGGATTTCATTGCTAACCGTGCTGGCGGTCGGGACTCGGCCAGACCGGTTGGTGGGCGGCGTAATGCTGGCCACGGCCGTGACCAGTATGTGGATCAGCAACACGGCGACCGCCGCAATGATGCTGCCGATCGGCCTCAGCTTAACGACGCTGCTCGGCGAACGACTGAAGCAATTAGCGGCGTCGGCCACTGAGTCGAATCGCGGCGGAACGACTCTTTCCGGCGGCGAGTCTCGGTCGGGTGACCAAGCCGGTTTAGGCGCCAATTCGGAACTGGCCCGCGCGCCTCAAGCGTTCGCCACCTGCCTGATGCTGGGTATCGCGTACTCGGCGAGCATTGGCGGTCTGGGCACCTTGATCGGCACGCCCACGAATGTCGCGTTGGTCGGCTTCATCGAGAAACAGGGGATTAAGATCGGCTTCGGCGAATGGATGACGATGGCGATTCCGCTGGTGATTATCTTCGAGTTCCTGGCATGGTTGCTGCTGACGAAGTGGCTGTTTCCAATTCGAGTCGCCGAGTTGCCGGGCGGACGCGATCTGATCGTGGCTGAGCTGCGGAAGTTGGGACCGTTGTCGCGAGGCGAAAGGATCGTCTTGATGGTTTTTATGGCGACCGCCATAGCCTGGATGGTCCGCTCACCGTTGGCGGACTGGAAGCTGCTGGTGTCATGGGTGCCGTGGTTGGCGAGGTTGGACGACCCGGTCATCGCGATGGCCGGAGCGATCGCGCTGTTTTTGATTCCGGTGGATTCCGCTCGGCGCATCCACGCGCTCGATGGCGGCGTGTTCGCGAAGGTCCCTTGGTCGATTATTTTGCTATTCGGAGGCGGGTTCGCTTTCAACGCCGGCATGATGAATAGCGGCTTAACCAAATGGCTGGGGGGACATTTAGCGGCTCTTCAAGGTCTCCCGCCGGCCTTGATAGTATTGGTGTCCATCGCGCTGGTAATTTACGTGACGGAATTGACTAGCAATACGCCGACGCTGCTCGCCTTTCTCCCGATTCTGCAAAGCGTTTCCGAAGCGTTCAAAATTCCGCCGCTGGCATTGATGGTACCGGTTACCATGGCCGCCAGCTGCGCCTTTATGTTGCCGGTCGGCACGCCCCCTAACGCGATCGCGTTCGCCTCGGGGCGGCTCACGATCGGTCAAATGATCCGTGCTGGCTGGTACCTCAACCTGATCGGTATCGCATTGATCTTCGGCTTGTATTTGTTTCGGTATTAATACATTAGTTTAGACCAAGCTTAGGCGGTTGCTCCGTTTACGGACGGCGGATGTCGACGCAGACAATCTCGGAGTCGTCGCGAAGGTAGAGGCGGCCGTTGGCGAGCGCGGGACTTTGGCGGGTCGCGCCGCCGAGGACCGGTCCGCGGCCAATTTCCTCGAACGCTTTCGGCGTAGCGCGGACCACGGCCAATTCGCCTTGCATTGTCACGATGAACAGCTTGCCGTCGGCGGCGATGAAGTTGCCCTTGCCGAACCTCGCTTTTTGCCAGAGTCGCTCGCCCGTCGACGCGTCGACGCAAGTCAGGTGCGTGACCGGTCCCGCGCCGCCGACATTGTCCATGCCATATAGCTTTCCATCGATCAAAACGCTCGTTTGCCATTCGTTGCGCATCACGCTCTTCGGCCCAAACGACGTCCAAGCCTCCGCCACCGTGAACTGGCTACCAGCGGCCGGTTTCAGTTCAAGCAGCGCGCAGCCGTGATTCTCGCCCGAAGATACGAACACTCGACTGCCCACGGCGACCGGCATCGCGATGTTGCAATTGAAATCGGTCTTATACGGATACCGCCAGAGCGACGCGCCGGTGCGCGGGTCCAGTCCGAGGATCGAGGATCCGCTGGCCACGACCACCTGGGGAACTCCACCCACTGTACGCAGCGACGGTGAGGAATAACCCGCCGGATCCGTGCCACCCTTCCACGCCAGTTTGCCGGTGGCTCGGACGTAAGCGGCTACCGTCGCCTGTGGGGCGCCGACGAGCACAAGCACGTGGTCGCCGGAGATAATGGGGGAACTGGCCATGCCGTAGTCGGCGATTTGCCCTCCTAACTCCTCGACCACCGCGTGCGACCATGCCAGTTTGCCGTCCGCGACGCGGCACGCGGCCAAAATTCCCTCGCCGGTGAAAGCGAACACCAAATCGCCCGCGATCGCGGGTGTGCCGCGGGGACCGTTACCCATTGAATTTCGATACTCGGGAGCCAGTTCCGTCCGCCATTTTTGTTTGCCGGTCAGCGGATCATGCACGACAAGCCACTGTTTGCCATCGGTTTGAGTGAGCGTAGCGAGCAGGTCGCCACGAACGGCGATTCCCGACATCCCAACACCGCCCGGCGCTCGCCACACCACTTTCGGACCAGCTGCTGGCCAAGTGTCGATCAGCCCGGTTTCCGCTGACTGGCCGTCGCCGTTGGGGCCCAGGAATTGGGGCCAATCGGCGGCGATGGCGGGCGTCGTGGCCAACACTGCGGCCAACACTGCGGCGGACATCGCCACGGCGGACAGGGAAACAACGACTCCTCCGAACACGACTCGAACGATAGCGAGCCCGCGTCCCCACACCGCACTCGACGCACGCCAACTCCGACACAAGTCACGGCACATTTCGGACCTCGTAAGAAAGAGGAAAAGGGGGCATGACAAGAGAGGCATCGGGGGAGCGGAATGCGGTCCTGACATCTTTTCCGCGTGGCGTGTTACGATTGGTATCCAATCCAACCATTCCACCCAAAGGGCTGCGGGCCGATGTCGCGATTGCTCGAACGCTTTCTCCGCTACGTCACGATTGATACCACGGCCGATCCGGCCTCGACGACCTACCCAAGCTCGCCGGGCCAATGGGAACTTGGCCGATTGCTTGTCTCGGAACTGCGCGAAATCGGACTGTTGGATGTCGAGCAGGACGCCCATGGGCTTGTTTGGGGCACGGTGCCCGCGACCATACCCGGCGACATTCCAGTAATCGCGTTCAATTCCCACATCGACACGTCGCCAGAGACTACCGGTAAGAACGTCAAGCCGCAAGTTCTCCGCGATTACCAGGGCGGCGACATCGTGCTGCCGGGCGATCCGACGAAAGTGATTCGCGTCGCGGAATGCCCCGAACTGGGTCAATTGATCGGCCGCACGATCATCACGACGGACGGCACTACGCTGCTGGGCGGCGACGACAAGGCGGGCGTCGCCGTGATCGTCGAAATGGCGGCCCGGCTCATGGAGAACCGATCGTTGCCGCACGGACCGGTAAAAGTGCTATTCACCTGCGACGAGGAAATTGGCCACGGCATCGACCATGTCGACTTCGCCAAACTTGGCGCCACCGCCGCGTACACGCTCGACGGCGCCGGCGCTGGCGAGATCGATGTCGAAACGTTTTCGGCCAACCAAGCGGTGGTCACGGTCCGCGGCGTCAATATCCATCCCTCGATCGCGAAGGGCCGGATGGTGAACGCAGTCCGAGCGGCGGCGGCGCTCGTCGACCGGCTTCCACGGCAGACGCTGGCCCCGGAAGTGACCGCTGGCCGCGACGGGTTCCTGCACCCGTATCACGTCGAGGGCGGAGTGGCTCAAACAACGCTGTGGATTTTGCTGCGGGATTTCGATTCCACCGCGCTCGACGCGCAAGCGGCGGTCATACGGCAAGCGGCTGTGGCCGTGGAACGCGATTTCCCCGGTGTCGCGATCGATGTGTCGGTGAAACATCAATACCGAAATCTAGGCGAAGGATTGAAAGCCGAACCGCGAGCGGTCGACTACGCGGAGGAAGCGTTCAAGCGGCTCGGCCTGCCGGTCCGCCGCACGATCGTCCGAGGCGGCACCGACGGTTCGCTCATGACGGCCCATGGCCTTCCCACGCCGAACCTATCGACCGGCCAGCACACGCCCCACTCGCCGCTGGAGTGGGCCTGTCTGGACGAAATGGAACAGGCTGTCCAAGTGATCACGCAATTGGTCCAAGTCTGGGCGGGAAAGTAGCGGTGAATCGCCACCCGATGACATAACATTCCGCCCGCGACGGCGGTTCTTGATGAAAGCGCAACCCGCCATGAAGCAGCCCCTCGCGATTCCCCTTTTCGAGCGGCGGCGCTGCTTGCAGCTCGCTAGCGTCGCCGCCATCGAACTGGCGATCGGCTCGAGCCAAACATTCGCCTCCAACCCTTTTGGT
The DNA here is from genome assembly GCA_046074805.1 of Planctomycetota bacterium. Lineage (GTDB taxonomy): Bacteria > Planctomycetota > Planctomycetia > Pirellulales > Pirellulaceae > CAIXSC01. Next base: position 5,972 of record JBJTOW010000839.1, read on the forward strand.
CCGGCGAAATCCGTTGACCAACCGGAGCGGCGGCCGCTCGAAATACTTGTCGTCTCCGATACGCATCTGGGCTACAAGGGACAAGAAGCGGCACGGCGGCAATGGCAGGCGACAGCCGCTGAACTCGCGAAGGCGCCTGGAGAATTGATCCTACACTTGGGCGATATTGTTGATGGCGGCCGCGAGCCCCAGTACGCCATGTACAAAGAAATTCGGGATTCTATCGATAAGCCGGTCCACGAAATTCCGGGTAATCATGATCCGGCCGATTTGTTCGCTCGCCACATCCGTCCGACCATCGATTCCGTCGTAGAGCTCGACTGGCTGAGATTCCTCCTGTTGAACAACTCGAAGCCCGAATCCCACGACGGTTTTCTTACCCCAAGGCAGCTTGACTGGATCGACGAGCAATGCGTGGCGGCAACACGCGACAGAAAGCGGGTCATTATCGGCTTGCATGTCCCCGCTCACCGCAATTCGCATCCCGATCGAGGCTGGTTCATCAAACCGGTCGATGGCCAGACGCGGTTGTACGAATTGTTAGAAAAACATCGCGATACGGTGCTTGCGCTCTTCCACGGCCATTTCCATAACGGGCTTCGCGGTTGGGACGACCATCCGCCATGCCATGAAATCTGCTTTCCATCCGCTCTTTACAACCAGGACCGCAAACTGCGCGAACAGCAGGCCCCAGGATACAACCTGCCGGAATTCCGGCCCGGTTTCACGCGTGTCACCATCAACCCGGACAGCCTGCGTTTCCTCTATCAGCCCCTGGGAGTCGTCGAGGGCGTTCCCCACGTGGTTCCCGTTCGTCGAGCGGCGACATGAATCCCGCTTGGCACGTCGTCGCCCTCCTCGCGGTTCCACCTGACGCCGACGACTCGCAGAGGGCTCACCGCCCACCAGAGCAGGTGCCCGGCTTTCGAAGACTTGTCGACGCCGTAGCGCTATCGAATGGCCGTCACCTGGCGGTCGCTG
>JBJTOW010000840.1:0-3692 GCA_046074805.1 Planctomycetota bacterium
CCGCCGAGCAAAAGAGCGCAGCCAGCGAGGTCGACGGCGAAATCAAATCGTCCTCGTAAAAGCGGCGCCCGTGGGCGCCGCACTCCAGATTAGGTCGACGCGGGCACGGTCTTGCGGTTGTTTCGGAATGACACTCGCCCAACGCCTAGGCGAAGATCTCCCGCACCACTTCACCTTTCACGTCGGTGAGTCGGAAATCGCGTCCCGCGTACCGATAGGTCAATTGCTCGTGGTCCAGTCCCAGGAGCGCAAGAAGCGTCGCGTGTAGGTCGGTCGTGTGCATCCGGCCTTCCACCGCGCGAATGCCGTACTCGTCGGTCGCGCCGAATGTGTAACCAGCCTTGACGCCAGCGCCCACAAGGAACATCGGGTAACCGGTGATGTTGTGGTCGCGGCCATCGGCGCCTTGCGCGGTCGGTTGTCGGCCGAACTCGCTGCCGAACAACACCAGCGTGTCCTCCAACAGTCCCCGACGGCCCAGATCGGTCAGCAACGCGGCGACCGGCCGGTCGATCGAGCCGCACCGGTCGACCAACCCTTTGTGAAGGTTGTTGTGGTGGTCCCAACCCGGTTGGCAGATCTCCACGAACCGCACCCCCGCCTCGGACAGCCGGCGAGCGATCAGGCATTGCCGCGCGAAAGAACCGGCCGGCCCATCCTTGACCCCATACAAATCCTGCACTTCCCGCGGTTCGGCCGAGTAATCGAGCAACTCGGGAACCTGCGACTGCATCCGAAAGCCCAACTCGTACGACTGGATGATTCCCTCGACGGCTTCCGGCGCGTCCGCGCCCGATGCCAAGTCGCGATTCATCGATTGGATGAGGTCGAGTTGCCGACGTTGCAAGTCGCGAGCGAGATGTGGCCGCAGATTGGGCAGGTTGCCCTGATCATCGATCCGCGTCCCTTGGAAGTGCGCCGGCAAGAACGCGCTGCCGTAGTTGACCGCGCCGCCAAAGTTAGGCGGTGGGTTGATCGTGATGTAGCCGGGCAGGTCCTGGTTCTCGCTGCCCAGTCCATAGAGCATCCACGCGCCCATGCTGGGCCGCGTCAGCGCCGCGTTCGCGCTGCCGGTATGCAACTGCACGACCGCCTGCGGGTGTGCCGGCGTGTCGGTATGCAGGCCGCGCAGCCAGCACATCTTGTCGGCGTGCTGGGCCAAGTTCGGCAACAGTTCGGAAAACCAACTGCCCGTCTCGCCGAATTGGCTGAACTTGAATTTAGAACCGGTCAACTTCCCGCCGCCCGGCCCCGGCTTGCCATCGTCGGCTTGCAACTTGGCTTTGTATTCGAACGTGTCATGCTGCGACATGGCGCCGTTCATGTGGACGAAGATCAGCCGCCGAGCCCGGGCCGCGAAATGCGGCCGCTTCGGAGCCAACGGCTGTTCAGCGGCAGCCGGCGCCGACTCGGCCCGCTCCGCGCCCACCAGTCCCGCGAACGCCAACATTCCAAAACCGGCTCCTGTGCTCTTTAGCAATTGCCGGCGGGAAACCATAATCATCGTGAACTCCTCGCTCCCCAGCTCGACCGGGGATTCTATTTAGCCATGAACCATAGGTTTGCGCAAGTCCGGCGACTCGCCAAGACCGCGCCCTTTGTCTCTCGTTTTTCGAGTTTCGTACAAACTATCGCACGTAGCGGAACTCGGCGCTGGCGAACAGCGATTGGGTGAAAGCCAGCCATGCGGCGGTCCGCGGGTCGGCCGGCCGCGTTAACTCATCGCGGATAGCCAGCGTCGATTGATCCGCTTCATCAGGGTTCTCGGGCGGCAATTGATTGGTCGATTCGTTCGCGGCTGTCGGGGTGGGAGCGGTTGAGGCCACGAGCGTCGGCGAGTCGCTGTAGTTGGCCGAATAATCCGCCAGGAACGCGTCGGCCCGCGTTAACTCCGCGTCGCTCGGCGCCCGGTTCAATACCCGTCGATAGGCCTCCTGCAACCGCTCGCGATCGCTGCGAACGCCTTCCAGCAACTGTTTCGCCAAAGCGTGGGCTTGACGCTGTACGAACGGGGCGTTCAGCAGGTAGAGCGCTTGGCCGGGTACCGTCGTCGTGTCGCGGCTGCCGGCGACCAGCGTCTGTTCGACCGGATCGAACGGAGCCAGGTTCGCGGGAGTGACCCCGCGGAGTTGCGGCAGAAACACACTCCGCACCAACGACGTGTTCGCCTGTTCGTGCAGCGACTTCGCCTCGGGGCCGTTGTCGCGCATTTCCACCATCCGCAACTTCCGCGCTGGCGACGCCTCGGGACGGCTCGGGACCAGCTGGCCGGAGGCGGCCAGGATCGAATCGCGAATTTCCTCGGCGGTCAACCTGCGCGGAGCATGCCGCCACTGCCAGCGATTCTCGGGATCGCGGGCGAAATGCGCGGGCGTGGAAGTCGAGGCCAGTTGGTAGGCGCGGGTGAGCACCAACCGACGAACCAGCCGCCGCAGCGACCAGCCATCCGCAACCGTGCCGCTCGCCAGATGATCCAACAACTCAGGATGCGTCGGCGCGTCGCCCGTCACGCCAAAGTTGTCGACGGTGCCAACCAAGCCGCGGCCAAACAGCTTCGACCACACACGGTTGACAAAGACGCGCGGCGTCAACGGATTGGCGTCGCTTGCCAGCCACTGCGCCAACTCCAATCGCCCGCTTTGGGCCGGATTGACGCCCGGAGCGTTTGGCACCGGAAGGGCCGTGAGGAAGCCGCGCGGAATGATCGGTCCCACTTTTTCCGCCTCACCCCGCACCCGCAGTTCGGTATCGCCAATCTTTTCCGCGTCGCGGACGCCGTGTGCCGCGAGGCCACGTTCGGCCGGGTCGGTCAAGGCGTTCAACTGCAGTTGCAACTTGTCCAATTCGATTCGCAGGGTGCGTTGAAACGGCACGCCGTTCGGCCCCGGCTTGAGCCCTTCGGCCGTGCCGCGAACCGCGTCCCACTTGTCCTTCGCCACCTTCACTTCGGCGGTCAATCGAGCCACTTCGGCCGGATCGGCCGGCGGCAGTTCGCCGTGGAGCACGATCAGTTTTTTCGGCACGTAATACGCCAGTCCCGAGCCGCCCATCTGGCTCCGCAAACCGGCATGCATTTCCGTGCTGGTGAAGATGCCCGCCAACGCGTAGTAATCGGCCTGCGGCACCGGATCGAATTTGTGGTCATGGCAGCGAGCGCAACTAACTGTCAAACCGAGCACCGATCGCGTGACGACATCGATCTGTTCGTCGACGTTGTCCATTTGGAAACGGATCGGGAACCGCTGGTTGACATCCTTCACGCCAATCGCCAGAAAGCCGGTGGCGATCAGCCGCCGGTTTCGCTCGTCATCACTCGTCGATGGCAGCAAATCGCACGCGATCTGCTCGCGGAGGAAATGATTGAACGGCACATCGCGACTGATCGCATCGATGACATAGTCCCGCTCCCGCCACGCATGGGGATAAGGGATGTTGCGGCTCGGACCGGTCGATTCGCCATAGCGTGCGACATCGAGCCAGTGCCGTCCCCACTGCTCGCCGTATTGGGGACTGGCGAGGAGCCGGTCGATCAGCCGCTCCCACGCCCGCGGGTCGGTATCGGCGATGAATGCCGCGACCTCCTCCGGTGTAGGCGGCAGGCCGGTCAGGTCGTAGTAGAGCCGACGAATGAGCGTCCGACGATCAGCGGGTGGTGAAGGCGAGAGCCCTCTCGCCGCCAATCCAGCGTAGAC
>JBJTOW010000841.1:0-3426 GCA_046074805.1 Planctomycetota bacterium
GTGCTCTTGCCCGCGCCGGCGGGGCCATCGATAGTGATGATCATCTGCGTCCGGACCTGTCTCGGATTGTTGTCGCATCGCCCAACGTACCTGGAAGTGTAACGAACTTTACTGCGGGGCGTCTCTCGGTGGCAGTGATCGGACGAGCAACAGGACGGCGATCGACAACGCCATGACCAGGGGTCCTTCGCATACGGTCCAGAACAACGGCATCCCGATCGCGAGATCAAGCATCAGCAAGCCGGCTCCGCCCAGCAGCTTTACCGTGGCTTGGAGGGCGATGATTTCGGGATAGCGGCGAACGTCGCGGGCGAGGAATCCGCATAGCGGTGCCATCGAAGCGTAGACCAACGACAGGGAGCGGGCGAGGTAGTCGACGATCGGGGACTTGGGGATGCGGCCCAGTCCCATTTCCGAATGGATGGCGTCCATCGCTTCCCATGGCAACACGACGGCAACCAGCGCCGCCGACAGCGCCACGCACTCGAACCACATCACGCACGCCAACCAGCGTGCCGTCCTCTCAGGCATTCCCAACCTCCCGACTTTGTCCCGCCGCATCCCATTTCGCGACGTCATGATAGCGGCCAGCCGATCGGAATGAAGGTAGAATCCCAGACATGCCGCCCGGCGACGTGCGGACCTTTTTTTCGAGCATCGGACGGCCGTATGGCGGAAACCGTGAACGGGCCCATCGAGCGGGTCACATTCCACAACCCGGAAAACGGCTTTTGCGTCTTGCGGATAAAACTGCCGGGCCGTCAAGAGCCCACGACCGTCGTGGGCCATTTGAGCCAGCCGAGCGTGGGCGAGTTCGTTGAGGCGGTGGGCGACTGGGTGCTCGACAAGCAGCACGGCCGCCAGTTCCGCGCGGCCGCCCTGCGGACCGCTCAGCCGTCATCCGTCGAGGGCATCCAGCGGTATTTGGGTTCAGGGGCCATCCGCAGCATCGGCCCGCAGCTCGCCGAGAAAATCGTCGGAATCTATAAGGAACGCACGCTCGAGGTACTCGACAAGTCTCCCGACATGTTGCTGCACATTCGCGGCATTGGTCCCAAGCGGTTCGACCGCATCAAGGCGAGTTGGGAGGAACAGCGGGAGGTGCGGCGGATCATGCTGTTCCTGCAGGAATGCGGCTTGGGCGGCGGCGGCCGGGCGATCCGCATCTACCGCTACTACGGACAAGCGGCGATCGAGATCATCAAATCGAACCCGTATAAACTGGCGGACGACATCCGCGGGATCGGTTTCAAAACGGCTGACGCGCTCGCCCGCAAACTGGGCATGGCGATGAACGCCCCGGCGCGGGTCCGCGCGGGAATCCGGTTTGTGCTCGCCGAATTGACCGGCGAAGGCCATGTCGCCTGCCCCGAAACGCTGCTGGTCGACCAGTCGTCCAAATTGCTCGAAGTCGATGAGGCGTTGGTCGCCGAGGCGATCGAGTTCGAGCGGAGCGAAAACCGGGTGGTGCGCGAGCCCATCGACGGCGATCCCTGGATCTACCTGACGGCTTTGCATCGCGCCGAGGTGGGAATCGCCCAATCGGTCCAGCGGCTAGTTTCCGCAGGCGCGCATCCGCTGCCCACGATCGACCTCGAAAAAGCGATCGAGTGGGTGGAACGAAAGCTGGATTTGCCGCTGGCTCCGCGGCAACGTGACGCGGTCCGCGAGGCGTGCCGCGCGAAATTTCTGGTGATCACGGGCGGACCGGGCGTCGGCAAAACGACCATCGTCCGCAGCATCCTGGAGATTTTCCTCGCGAAACGAAAAAAGTGTTTGCTTGCGGCTCCAACCGGCCGCGCGGCGAAGCGGCTTTCCGAGTCCACAGGCCAAGCCGCCAAAACCATCCACCGCCTGCTGGAGTTCGACCCGTCCTCGGGCGATTTCCTACGTGGCCCGAACCGACCGCTGGAAGCCGATCTTGTCATTATCGATGAGGCGTCGATGATCGACGTGGTGCTCGGCCACCAACTGCTTCGAGCCGTCCCCGACTCGGCCGCCGTGTTGTTGGTAGGCGACGTCGATCAGTTGCCTTCGGTTGGACCGGGAACCGTGCTAGCCGACCTGATCGCGTCTCAAGCGGTCCCCGTGGCGCGGCTGACGGAAATCTTCCGGCAAGCTCGCGAGAGCCGGATCATCACCGCCGCCCACGCGATCCACGCCGGCGAGGAACCCGAAACGGCGCCGCCTGGCGATAAAACGAGCGACTTCTATCTGATTGAAGCCGAAACTCCAGAGGCGATCCGCGACATGGTCGTGCGGATGGTCGCCGAGCGGATACCGGCGCGGTTTGGAGTCGATCCCAAACGCGACTTCCAGGTGCTCGCCCCAATGCATCGCGGCGAACTCGGAACGCAGTCGCTCAACGAATCGCTCCAAAACGTCCTCAATCCCAAGGGGAACGCGCCTGAGGTCGAGCGCTTCGGCACCGTTTTTCGCTTAGGCGACCGCGTGATCCAGACGGAGAATAGCTACAAACGCGACGTGTTCAACGGAGACCTCGGCGTCGTCCGATCGATCAATCGCGTGGAGCAGCAATTGACGGTCGCGTTTGAAGGGCGCGACGTCGAATACGACTTCGGGGATCTCGACGAGTTGCAACTCGCCTACGCGTTATCGATCCACAAGAGCCAAGGCTCCGAGTACCCGTGTGTGGTAATTCCGCTCCACACGCAGCACTTTGTCATGTTGCAGCGGAACTTGATTTACACCGCTGTGACCCGCGGCCGCCGCTTGGTGGTGCTCGTCGGCCCGCGCAAGGCGCTGGCCATGGCCGTGCGCCGCCAAGACCAACAGTCGCGCTACACGGCTCTTCGGCAACGGCTGGTCGCGCGTTGACCGCGCGGCGGGCCCCGTGCTACGTTCCGTCTATGCTGAGTGCGACGTGGCATCGAGAGCAAGTCCGTGAATCCCGCGGTTTCATCGCGGTGCTGTTGCGCGGCGTTTTCGGCCTCGCCGAGCGACCGTACGCATGGGCGGTCGCGGCGCGTAATCGGTCTTATGACTCGGGGCGTTCGCCGATTAATCGAGTGGATGTGCCCGTCGTTAGCGTCGGTAATCTTTCAGTGGGCGGCACTGGCAAAACGCCGCTCGTCGCCTGGCTCGCCCAATGGTTTCTCGAACGGGGCGTGAGGGTCGTATTGGTCAGTCGCGGATATGGGGCGGCGGCGGGCGAAACGAACGACGAAGCTCGGGAATTGGCGATCCGCTTGCCCAACGTCCCCCATCTCCAAAACCGCTATCGCCATGCGGCCGCCCAGCGGGCGATCGAGCAGCACGATGCTCAACTAATTCTGCTCGACGACGCCTTCCAACATCGCCGGCTGCATCGCGACCTCGATATCGTCCTACTCGATGGACTCGACCCGTTTGGCGGCGAGCGGTTGCTGCCGCGCGGACTGCTCCGAGAACCCCTGGAAAACCTCG
>JBJTOW010000842.1:0-3382 GCA_046074805.1 Planctomycetota bacterium
GATTGCTTTTGTCCCAAATAGCCAGCCCCGTTGTGGCCGTGGATACGATAGTCCAGTTCCAGGTCGAAATCAGCCGAGGTGCTCGGTGGAGGCAAGGTCAAAATCGGTGTGCCCGCCGGTTCCACAATGACCAGCGACGGCTTTCCAGCGTCGTCGGGTTGAGCCGCGTACGCCGCACCCTTCCACCCTTTGGGTAAACGGCCCTCGGGAATTTCAGAAAAATCCTCGGCGTAAGTCCACGCGGGCGCGGCTACCGCTGGGTTGCCGCCGATCGGTGTCGCCGGGTTAAAAGCCGACGCGGTGGGAACGCTTCCGCCAGCCGCCGGCGAGCCGACATTGTCCGTCGGTATACCCGCCATCGGGTTCGGATCGCTCGCTGGAACCGACGATGGTTCCGGCACGGCTTTCCGGAATTGAAACATGCCAAACGCGACGAGCACGACCCCGACCAAAATCGGGACGGCGCAGAGCAGGCCCAAAAGAGCGAACAGCCACCCAATCCAACGAGAACGGCTGGGTGCCGATGGGCTGGTGGCCTGCGTCGAAGCACCGGCGGGGAGAGTCGCGTTCCGCTGCCCATGCGTTGTGGTTGAGTCTACCGCGCGCGTCGCTGTTGGGCCCGCCATCGGGGACGGTGTCACGGGCGACTGGCCAGGAGCCACAGGCGGAGTCGCCGGGATGTGAGTGCATGTGGAGACTCGGGCCCAGTCGACGGACGGCATGGCGGTCGGCGACTTGGCGGTCAGCAATTCCAAGAGCACGGCCGGAGTCACTCGAGAGGTCCAAAGTCCCAAGGCGTCGGCGGCCGCCGCCGGATGGGCGAAACGCCGTGAAGCATGGTCGTCCACCATCTTTCCGATGACGGACAGCAGGCCCTCGGGCAGTTCCACACGCAGTGTCCGCAACGCGGCGACCCGTGGGAGTTCTCCAGAACGATTGACCACGCCCGGAATGCCGTCCACCCAATCGGTTGCCGCTCGGCCCGTGAGCAAACAACCGAGTGTCACGCCGAGACTGTAAATATCGGCTCGAGAATCCAGCGACGGTTCCGCCCTGCATTGCTCGGGCGACATGAATCCCAAAGTGCCCATCGTGGTGCCGTGGGAAGTGACCGCGCGGCCGACGGCGGCCCCGGGCGTCACCGAAAGTTCAACGCCTTTCACGAGCCCCCAGTCGATCACCACGACTCGGGCGCCGCAGTCGTGTCGGGCCAGCATCAAATTCGAAGGCTTGATATCGCGGTGGACCATTCCGCGTTCATACGCCGCATGCAAACCCAACGCCGCCTGCCGCGCTAACTCGCAAGCCAGCGGAACGGGCAGCGGCCCCAGTCGCCCCATCAGCTTGCTGACCGGCAGCCCGTCCAAGTACTCCATCACGAGGTAGGGTCCGAAGGAATCGATCCCCGCATCATGAGCGCGAATCACGTGATCGTTGCGCAGCAAGCCGACAGCCCGCACTTCCCGATTGAACCGTTCCACAACGCTCGCTGAATCGATCGCCGCTTGGTCCAGCGGCCGTTTGATCGCCCGCAGCTCGTGAAGCATCTTGTGACGCGCCAAAAAAACAACGCCAAGTCCACCGCGATCGAGTTCACGGAGGATCTCGTGGCCCGCGAATTGCCAAGCGGAACCGGACGAGGCGACGGGAACGGTGGGCTGGCTGGCGACCACCGGTCCGTCCGTGTTCCCGCCAACTAGCGGTACGCGCGATGACGCGGAGGCAGACGGGGTAACCGGAGTTGACGGCGCGGGCGGTTGAGGCGCAAGCGGACGGCGTGGCGGAGGTGGCGGGGGCGGGCGAGGCACCGGCCGGTCTTCAGGCGACTTCATGACCCCAGTTCCTCCACTCAGGCGTCCTTGGGTAGGTCGTCGACATCCTTTTGCAAGTTGTCGTACTTATCCTCCAGGACGGGCGCAAGCTGGGAAACGGGCTCAGGTAAAGCTCCTTTCGCCTCCTCCAACCATTGACGGGCCTTGGACAGCGTGTCCTCATTCGCGGATTTATGCCCTAAGACAAACGCCGCTTTGATGAGCAAGCTGCTTTGTTCTTTGGGGTCGAGCCACAGGTCGGCGATCGCCACCGCCAACCCCACAGGCAAGTCGGCGAAGCGATAGGTGCGATTCATCCCCGCCACCCGCAGAATGATCTTGTCCTCGTTGGCGAACGTCTCCACGACGCCGACCGACGTCGTCTTGACCATGACCGTCTGGCCCGCCTTGAGGCTCTTTGTCGACTCCCGCAACGCCTTGCGGAATTCCGTCGAGTAGTGGTTTAGCTGCTGGAGCCGCTCGATCCTCGCGACATGCGCCGGGACCTTCGAGAGTCCGGAAGCCTTCGTCAGCTCGGCCGTCGCGATTTCGTAATTCTGTTCGCCAATCGCGGTCCGAGCGGTGGTGAGGGCCTTCGCTAACGCCGCCACATCCTCAGCCGTAGGCCGGGGAATCGGTTTCGTCGGCTTTGGTTCCGGTTTCGGTTCGGGCTTGGGCTCAGGTTTCGGCTCCGGTTTTGGTTCTGGTTTTGGTTCGGGTTTGCTGTCCGGTTTGGCCTCGGGTTTGGCATCCGGCTTTGAGGCGGGTTTGGCATCCGGCTTCATTTCGGCCTTCATGTCAGGCGTGGAGCCCGGCTTTGGAGACGGCTTTTCCGACATGCCATCCGACTTTTGCACTCGGCGTTCGTCCTTCTCTGAATTTTCGCCGATCGCGACAGTCGTCGGCGACTGTTGCTTGCCCGCAAGAGCGGCGGAAGACATTCCCCGCGATCCGCTCGAATCACGCGATGGCAACAGATTGCTTGGCGGACGTTGGGGCGGCCCTCCTACGACGACGTTGGCGCCGCGAGCGTTCTGGGCTTGCTTTTTCGCGAGTTGGTTCGCCACGCCTCCGGAATTGTTCTCCAGTCCGAAGTAGAGGATCGACAGCATGATGCCGATGATTCCCGCGCCAATGCCAAGGATGATCGGTGTCTGGGCAGAACGGGCCCGCTCCTGCTTGAGAGCGGCGGCGGCCGAATGAACGGGACGAATCTTTGTTTCCGCCGACGCTTCCCCGAAAGCTTCATCGGGCACCAGCAGTTGCCCTGGCTGAGGCACTGGATGAGCGACCGGCATGGCATGAGCAGGCATGGCTTGAGCAGGCATGGCTTGGGCAGGCATGGCCGCGACGGGGTAGCCGGCTGCGGGATGGGCCGTCATCGGCGTAGCAACTGGAGCCCCCATCGGCAGCGCTCGGGGAGCGGCCATCGGTGCGTGCATCGGTGCATGCATCGGGGCGGCCATCGGCGATGCCATAGGCGCGTTCATCGGCGCGTGCATCGGCGCGTGCATCGGCGCGTGCATCGGCGCGTGCATCGGCGCGTGCATCGGCGCGTGCATCGGCGCGTG
>JBJTOW010000843.1:0-6128 GCA_046074805.1 Planctomycetota bacterium
CGCGACTCGCCGCGGGCGACGCCACAGCCGTCGCTGTAACTGTGGCCGTAGCCGTAGCCGTGGCCGTAGCCGTAGCCGGCCCGCGCCCCGCCACGTTCTCGGCACTCTCCGAAACACTCATCGCTGTCTCCCATGGTTCGCGGTCGGCGTCGTTGTGGCTCGAAAGGCGCGCCGCAAGGTCGCGATCCGCGGCAAGCGGCGCCAGTTGGCGACGCTCGCCGAAACGCTCCGGGGCGCCATGCCCGCCGAGTTCCCCGCGCCGCTAAGCTCAGACGATCGCTCGGGCGCCGCGTATAGCCAGCGTTCGGCGGCGCGCAGCAACCGCGCGAGCGCATCGCTCGCATCCGGGGCGAGCGCCGATCCAAGACGCTCGTACCACGACGCCAACGTCACGTGGGGCGGTCGACGGAATCCGGCGCGTCCCGCCCGCCATTCCAAAAGACGCAGCGCGCTGAGCACGGCGAACCGCGAATGGCCGCCATCCGCCCGCAACGTGAGCATCGCGAGCAACCCGGCGACAACCGTGTCGGCCAGCCGGTTCCGCGCGGCGCAGGCCGACGCGAGGCACAAGGCGAGCGCGGCGAGCAGCCAGGCGTTCGCGGCCGCGACGCGTCCCCACCACCCCGCTCCGCGGACAACCCGCTCCCACAACGTCAAAGCCTCGGCCGGCGGCTCGTAGCCCGGGGTCGGTTCGACCGCCAACCAATGCGCGCCGCCGATCAACACTTCCACCCACACATGCACATCGTCGGCCTGCACAGCCGTGTATCCCGATTGAGGATTGGTACGCTCGGGCCGCGCGTAAAAGCCGGTGGCGAGCCGCGTGGTGAACCCCAGTTCCCGAAGCATCATGGCGCAGGCTGACGCGAACAGATAATCCGGTCCACGACCCGCCCGGAGAAAATGATCGACGGCGTCCGGGGTGTCCTCCGGAGCCCGCACAGCCGGGTCCCAATGGCAGGTCGTCCGCAACCGGTCTACCACCGCCTCCACCTGCCGCCATCCGGGCGGCACTTCCGCCGTCCATTCCCGCGCCAATCGAGCCACCAGCGCCCCGCTCGCGTTTGGCACTGGCGGTCCCCGGAAGTCCCGCTCGCGTAGCGATTGCAAATGGAATTGCCGCGTTCGCAAATGGAGAACCGTCAATTGGGGAATGTGCGAACGGCCCGCCAGCACCAGCGAGCCGTCTTCAGTCCAGCCGAGGAAATCGGGTTGGTCCAGGCGATCCACATGCAACGCGACCGGCAGCGGCGGGGCCGCCACCCTGTTCGTCCGTAGATTGATCACCTTGACCGTCCAACGGCTCTCGCCCCGAAAGATCTCGTGGATCGAATCCGAGAACCGCAGCCACGGTTTGCCGGATTCGGTTTCCAGACGGATGACGGGGTGGCGACGCGATCGGCTGACCGCCGCCGACTCCTCCGCGGGTTCGCCACCAGTCCAAACCCGCCCGTCGAAGCGATCGTAACGCGCGAGCGCCAAGTGCGCGGGCGCTGCCCCTTTGACGAACAACATCGCCGGCGAGTCCTGATCGGATTGAGGTTTCCGCTGTGGCGTCGGCGCTCGGCGGACGGCCGAAAACTCGCGTCCGCCGCCATCCTTGTTTTGAGCCGTTTTCTCGTGCGTCAACTTCAGCTTCACGGAATCCAACGCGATGCTGCGCTCGTTCTTTTCCTTTTGCTTGGGCGGATGACCGTAGAGATCGTTCGCCATGTCATACAACGTCGGCATGTCGGATTCGAGAAACAACTCGCTTTCCACGGGCCCTACGCCTTGGGCATCGTCTTGGGCTTCGACCAACGCGTCGCCATCTCCCACTCCCGCCCGCGCGAACTCGTCGCTGCCGCCTTCGCCGCCCGAGGTCGGCAGGAAACCGCGGAGCGACACGGCCGCGGCGCCCAGGCTTCCCGCCAGCAACGCGACCAGCACCACGGTCGCCGCCGTCACCACCACCACGCCCGACCGGGCCGGCAGACAACGATCCGTGGCCAACGCGGCCCGCGGCGTCCGCACCCGCTCCCAGTAACTCGCCATCAACGACCAAACGAAACCCAAGCCAAAACAGCCACCGAGAACAAACAGTGGAAGCGATACGCCGGCCATCAAGGCGAAGAGCGCTGTGAAGCCGGCCGCCAGTTGGCTGGCTTGCAGCCAAGCCCGATTCCGCGCCAAAGACGCCGCCATCAACCCGGCGTTTTGCAGCATCGAAATCATTGTCAATTCGACCGCTTCACCCATTCCCGCGCCGCGCAATCCCACGGCGATCGGAAGCGGAATCAGCCCCCAAGCCGCGACCACCAAGGCCGCGAACGACTCGACTACCTGCCGCGCCTCCGGCCGCCGCTTCAGCCAAGCCGCCAGCAACCAGGGCGGAACCGTCGCCACCAAACACAACACGACCCACAACCAACGCCGGTCGCTCGCCTCCGCGCGCGCTACCGCGAGCATCGCGGCCGCCAATGTGGAAAGCGCCAAAGCGCCGCCCGCATCGGCTTCCCAAACGGGGCCGCTACCGGCCGACGCGTCACGCGTGCGCTTCATCGCCATGGCAGCGCCGCTCCCATTGTCTACGCCAATCACGCTCGCCCTCTTCCCCGCCGTCCACTGCTACGCGAATCCACGGCTCGACGCCGGAAATGTCGCCGGAGCTCCACGCGTGCGCGGCAGTCAGTTCCCCTGAAGCCACCGTATCGACGACGACCCACCGTATCGGATCGCTCATGCGCCGACGGGAAGACACTGGCTGCGATTGCCAGCCGGACTCGTCCGTGACGACAATTCTCAGACCGCCCCCCGCTGAACCGACCGCTGAGCCACCCGCTGAGCCACCCGCTGAACCGACCGTCAAAGCCAAACCGCCGCTCGCGGTGGCGGGGCAGTGCAACGCTAACCGATCCCACAGCGATCGCAGCGCCGACGGTTGCGGCGAGATCCGGATCGGTTCGCCAGCCAGCTCGCATTCGATTCGCCATCCATGGCGATGCAACGCCAGGCAGATGCTGGCTAGTACTCGCAACGCCGCGTCGAGCGATCGTGTCTCGGGTCCGGCGGCCTCGCCAAGCGAATTCCGACATTCTGAAAACGCTCGCGGTTCCAGCACGAGCACCGCGTGCCGCTGCGACGCCGTTTGCCGCTCGCACACAATCAACATGTCGCGGCGCGAAGTGTGCGCCCAGTGAATCCGTCGCGGCGAGTCCCCCGGACGATAGGGGCGCGCGGAGAGCAAATCGCCTTCGTCACCCGCACGATCCAACAAGCCGCCCGCAATCGCCGCCTGCTCGCAGCGGTCGAATGGCGCGGAACGCAACGCGGTCAAGCGCGGCCACACAATCAAGCCGTGCGCCACCGCGATCGGTCGATGGCAGGTCCACAGGCCAAAGGGAAAGCCGGTCGTGATTCGCGGCGTGCCACGTGGCCAAGGACCACGACGCTCCGGGCGCCACGCAAACCGGTAACGCGCCTTCGACCAAGCGGAAACCCGGGCCAACGCCGCGTCCTCGTCCAAACAACCTTCGAGCAGCAACCCCCACACGGGCCACGGCCAGCGATTAACAACCGCCAGTTCGACAAACAGTTCGTCGCCTTCATGGCAACGCGTCCGTTCAAATGAAAGCTCCGCCGAGACACCTCGCACGGCGACCCACGGCCAGATCGCCCCGAGCGTCATGGTGCCGACCAACGCCCCACACACGCCCCAACCCTGCGGGACCGCCACGAGGCCGACCAAACCGGCAGCGATAGCTGCGGCCGCCATCCACGCCAGCGGTGACCGCAACCAATTGAAGTATCGATTGGCCCAGGGACAAAAGTCGTAGTTCACCCAGCTATTGACCTGTCCGAGCGAGGAGAGCAAGTTTGGAAGAGCGGCTGGCTGTGGATGATTCGGCTTAGCCGCCAACGCCCGGGTCGGTGCCTCGGATGCCGCCACATCGGACATGCTGATCCCTCCACCCACCCCGCCTTTGAGGTGGCATACGCCCCAAGATTCTTCCGCTCAACCATGGTGCAACTAAGTTGCAAATAGTATTGTTTTCGAGATGCATGTCAAGCGTGGGTGCGACGACGCGTCGTTTGCGATTGAGTGGCGGATTTCGCCGTTTCGTTAGCGGAAGCGACTCGCTTCCGGCAACGCTGAGGGGCGACCCGAGTGCCGACTTAGGGTCCAAGACAGGTGGAACTCGCCGCTTAATCGCCGACGCGTCGGGCGAACCGGACGGCGATCCGCGTGTCGTCGCCGAAGCGGTCGATTCGAGTTTCCGTGACGGCTGCGGCGTCGGCCACTCGCGATATGCCGACGCCACCGAGCGGCGATGGGGCGCCACCGCCGCCGATCAGTTTTGGCGCGACATAGACATGGGCCTCGTCGAGCAGCCCGGCGTCATGAAAGGCGCCCAAGATTTGGCCACCGCCTTCCACCAAAAGATTCGTCCAGCGACGGCGGCCGCATTCCAGTAACAGCTCGCGGATCTGGTTCGTGGGCGCCTCATCACGCTCGGTCAATCGCCAGATATCGCAGCCCGCCTCCTCGAATCGGCGAAGGTGGTCGGTGGGCGCTTCAGGACCAACGACAAGCACGGTGGGCGCAAGCGTTCGAGTTTGAAACAGTTGTCGATCGAGCGGTGAATTCGCCCGGCGATCGAGGACGACTCGGGTCGCGATCCGCGGGCCCGCGGGCCTCGCAGTCAGCAGCGGATCGTCGCGTTCGACCGTGCCGCGTCCGACGACAATCGCGTCGACCCGCCCGCGTAGCGCATGGACCTCGGCGCGTGAAAGCTCGTTGCTAATCCAACGGCTATCTCCCGAGTGCGTGGCGATCTTGCCGTCCAGCGTCATCGCCCACTTGCCGATGACCCATGGACGTCCATGTTCCACCAACATTCGATAGGGAGCGGTTAGATTTTTTGCTTCGGCTTCGAGTAGTCCAGTATCTACGCGGAGGCCCGCCGCTCGCAGTGCGGCGACACCCTTGCCAGCCACGGCGGGAAACGGATCGCCTTGGGCCACGACAACTCGGGACACGCCAGCCGCGATGACCGCTCGTGTGCAAGGCGGCGTTTTGCCGAAGTGGCAGCACGGTTCGAGGGTGACGTACAGAGTCGCGCCGCTGGCGCCCGCCTCGCACCCGGACAAGGCGGCGATCTCCGCATGGGGTCCACCATACCGAGCGTGCCAGCCTTCGCCGATGACGGCGCCATCGCGAACGATGACGCATCCGACCAATGGATTGGGCTCGACGGCACCGATGCCCCGCCGGGCGAGCTCGATGGCCCGCCCCATCCAAGCTCGATCCGCATCTGAAAACATGCGGCTACTCAACGTGGCCCGCGGGCCGAGCGGGGAAACGCGACGGGACTTTGGCCGTGCGCTTCTGAGGCGGCCGAGCGGCCTTCACGGCAGGTGCGGCCTTCGGCGATCGGGCACCAGAGGGCGCCGGTGACATGGGCGGCATCACCTTCTCGTCGTTCGGCAGCGATCTCGTGGGCGCTGGCGGGACGGGACGCATCGGCTTCGCGTTCGTCGGTGGTCGCGTGTCCAGAGTTTCAGGGGGAACATGCGCGATCGCGCGGTCAATGCAACTGGGCGGTTCAACGCCGCAGGCCGCCTCGCCGCAATGCTGGCAGCCGCCAACACAGCCGTCATCGCAGCATTCGCCCTCGGAACAAGACTCGCCCCGGCAGCCCCAAAGCATCGACCACAGACCGCCCATCGGTCGCTTACGACAGCAGGCCTGCGGGCCGACCCAGTTTCCGCAGTCATCGCAGGGGTCGCAGCAATCGGGCGGGTCGCTCAGCCATTCGTCCCAGTAGATTTCGCCGCAACCTGTGCGGCAGGCCGACTTTTCGGCGAAAGTGGTTGGACCACAACTGGAACAACGCTGGCCGCTCAAAAATCGCAGCCCGGATGTGAATCCCGTCCCCTGCGGCACTGGCTCGCCGAATCGATTCACGCAGCATCCGCTCGCGCCGACCAACGCCACCGCCACGACCGATAACCATCGCAAATAGGACTGAATCATGTCACCGTCCTTGTAACCGGCAAACTTCGTAACCGGCAAACTTCGCATCCGGCGGACCGTGCATCTGGCAAACCCCAGGTGCCCCGCGAGTCCCATGTTGCGGCATTCCGCG
>JBJTOW010000844.1:0-4118 GCA_046074805.1 Planctomycetota bacterium
TCGCCCGCATGGCCGCCCTGGGTTTCACGGTCGATTCCTCCCAACACGATGATCGCCATGCCAGAGTCACCATCCCACGAATCCTCGTTTTCACTGGCCAATGCCCGTCATTTGGTGTCGGACTTATTCGTTCCGCGCCCATGGATTTACTGGACCGATTTCCTGGTGTCCGCCGCGATTGGCAACACGGCGATCGGAATGTTTTTTATCGCGGTCCGCGAACCAACGCGTTTTCTGCCATCATTGCCGTTGGCGGTTCGCATCGCCGCCGGACTGGCCGCATACATTGTCGGTTCGCTCGCCTTCTACCGCATCTCCCTGTTCATTCATGAACTCGCCCACATGCGGTCCGGAGCTATGCCGGTCTTCCGCGTTGCCTGGAATCTGCTCTGCGGCATACCGTTTCTGATCCCCTCGTTCGTGTACGCTTCGCATATTGGACATCATCGCCGCAATCTCTATGGCACCGAACTGGACGGCGAGTACCTCGCTTTCGGACTCGAGTCACCCTGGTCCATGGTCAAGCATATGGCGATGAACTTCGTCTTGCCGATCTTGACTGTCCTCAGGTTCCTGGTGGTTGGACCAATCTCTTGGTTCGTGCCACCGCTACGTCGGCGAGTTCTCCGGCACGCCAGTTCGATGGTGATCGATTTCCGCTATCGGAGGCCCGAAACGACGTCGCGCCGCGAGCGTCTTTCCGTCTTCGTGCAGGAACTGCTCTGTTTCGCATGGCTGCTCTCGATCGCCGTGGTACCACCGGTCTTTCTCGGACATTGGCCTATTCCATTCATCGTTGTCGGGTACAGCGTGAGCGTATTCATCTTGACGCTTAACGCCATCCGCTCACTCGGCTCACACCGGTTTCACTTCGACAAACACCACGAGGTCGGTTTTGTCGAACAATTGCTCGACAGCGTTAACGTTCATCGCTCGCCGCTTATCAGCGAGCTGTGGGGACCAATCGGAACGCGTTACCACGCCCTGCACCATTTGTTTCCGGGCATGCCTTACCACTCGATGCCGGAGGCGCATCGCCGTCTCACCGACGGATTGCCCGCCGATTCCGCGTACCACCGAACCGAGGAACCGTCGCTGACGGCAGCGCTGCTCGATCTCTGGCGCCGCAGCGTCGCGGCGGGACGCGGAGCCCGAACACGCTCCGCCGCCGAGGAGGTTGGAAACCAAGCGGTTGTCGCGGGTTAGTCCCCGGTGCTTAGCCGTCCGAGCTCTGCTCGTCCAACGGCGCCGGGGACACCCTTCCTGGGTCGCGAATGCGAAGGCGAATCGCGCCCCGCGCGGCCTGTGGGTCGACTACCCTGCCGCGTTGCAGGAATTCGATCGCCCCAGCGTTCGCCAGTTCTCGGGCCGCCGAGCGGACCGCATCCATCCGGGATCGCCATTCCGCCGGCGCTGCTTGACGAGCGACTTCCGAGGGGCAAAGCGTCTTTTCCGGCCCGCGTTGCCTGGCAAGTCGCAGCACCCATTCGCGCCAAAATCCGGCGTCGTCCATTTTCCACTTTCCAATTGGCCAACGCCTTTATGTTCCGGATGTCCGTTTCTGCCACTCCGCGGACGGTGTCCTAAACCCGACGAATGCCCATTGTGGACGTCTCGGCGATCTTCACTTGCGCCGTCGTCGGTTTCACCTTCATGCTCGGTAGCATGATCCGCTTGGGCGTCGATGTCGGCACGACCAACATCTGCGTCGTCGGATTGAATTCCACCTTCGCGTAATTCACACCCGAGCCGTAGCCGATCAGATGCAGGAAGTCGGCCGCCACCAAGTCCTCCACGCGGTCGATCGAATCCATGTCGCCGTTGAACACCAACTGGTCGACGCCATCGCCGCCCCGTAGCGTGTCGGCACCCTCCTCGCCGTTCATCGTGTCGGCACCCGCGCCGCCATCCATGTAGTCGGCTCCAGCTCCGCCAAACAGCACGTCGTTGCCCGCCATGCCGTACAGCGAATCCGCGCCTAGACCGCCATCGATCGTCTCGTTGGAGCCCGTACCGTAAATCACGTCGTCGCCATCCAGCCCCGCCAACTGCGTCAACTTCATCGTTTTCACGAACGACGTGCCCGTCGCGTTCAAACGCAGATCGATCCGGTTGTTGTCCGCGTTTCCGGTCAGACGCGCGTTGTTCGCGTCCAACTGCTCGATGCCCGCTGTCAAACCATCGAACCCGTTGAGCACGAAGTCGACCGATGGCGACGTGCCGATGTTGATCAACGTGTCGAGATCGGCCCCGCCTTGGATCGAGTCGAATTCCGACTCGCGTCCCTGCGTGCGGATCACGTCCTTGCCCGGGCCGGCGTCCACCACATCGAACTCGGCCCGCGTCCCGCCATCGGCGCCGCCGTTGAGCGTGTCGTCGCCCACGTCGCCGAACATCCGGTCATTGCCCGCTTCGCCATCCATGCGGTCATTGCCCAGACCACCATACATCAGGTCGTTGCCAGCGTTTCCGAACAGCGTGTCGTTGTCGCCGCCGCCCACCAAGGTGTCGTTGCCTTCACCGCCGTTGAGCGTGTCGACGCCCATTTCGCCATCGATCGAGTCGTCTCCCGCGCCGCCCAGCAATTGATCGACACCGGCGCCGCCCAGGAGCAAATCCTCCTCGTCCCCACCATCCATCACGTCATTGCCGGCGTAGCCGTACAGCGAGTCACGGCCGAGACCGCCCAACAGAGTGTCATTGCCGCTCGAGCCATGGATCGTGTCGTTGCCGGTTCCTCCATCGATCGCCGCAACGTTGATCAACGCCACAAAGGCGCTCGTCGCGATCGAACGGCGGAAGTCGAGCGTGTTGGCGTTCGCGTTGCCGACGATCCGCGCCTTGTTGCCGACCACGCTTTCGATGCCGTTGCCCAGGCCATCGAACGCGTCCAGCACCAAGTTCGCCGGCGTCGCGCTCATGTCGGTGCTCGTCAGCCGGTCGGTGCCGCCGCCACCTTGGATCTTGTCGAATTCCGACTCGTTGCCCCGAGTGCGGATCTCGTCGTCGCCGCTTTCGCCATCGACCAGGTCGCTGTTCGTCCGCGTGCGGCTGTCAACGCCGCCGTCCAGAACGTCGTTGCCGTCGCCGCCGTACAAGCTGTCATCGCCCGCGTCGCCGAGCAGCGTATCGTTGCCGATGCCGCCGTACAGCGTGTCGTTGCCGGCACTGCCACGGAGTGTGTCAAGGTCGGCTTCGCCATACAGCATGTCGTTGCCCGATTCGCCGTCCAGCCAGTCGACGCCTTCGCCGCCGAACAACGCGTCGACGCCCGATCCGCCACGCAGCCGGTCCGACTTCGCGTTGCCATACAACGTGTCGTTGCCGCTGCCACCGAACAGATCGTCGTCGTTGTCGCCGCCGCTCAGCCGGTCGTTCCCCGAGCCGCCGAAGATGAAGTCATTGCTCGCGCCGCCGTCGATCACGTCATCGCCGCCCATGCCGAAAATCAATTCGCTCGCCGACGTGCCGGTGATCGTGTCGTTGCCCGGCGTGCCAAGGATGATTTGCGCCTTCGACACCAGCCCTTGGAAGACGCTGGTGATGTCGAACACCGACTGGTCGTCGTAGATCGCGATCCGCGCCGACTCGAAGCCCGTCGCCCGGAAGTTGCCCTTGTCATTCGCCTCGGTCACCGTCAGCGTCTTGCCCGTCGGGGCCTTCGCGTACGCCTGCACCGCCTTGATTTCGTCCAAGGTCATGGCGATCAGTTGCTGCATCGTGAACGTCAGCGTCACACTGTCGTTGCCGTCCCCGCCGTCGTACGTCACGTAACCAGGCGACGCTTCCGTCGCCGTCTCGTTGTTGTACGAAGTGGTCATCTCGTCGTTGCCCGCGCCGCCGGCGACTAGCGGCGTGTTGCGCACCGCCGTGAAACCGAGATGGATGCGGTTGGCGCCCGCATTTCCCTGAAGCGCGAAACCAGCGCCGTCGTAGATATCAATGCTGTTCGCGAAGTTGTCGAAGCTCGGGTTGAACCCGTTCAGCGTCACGGGACCGGTGCCGATGTTGATCGCCATGTCCAGCGCGATCGGCTGACCGTCCACATCAACGCCGCCTTGCATCTCACCGAACTCAAAGTTGTTGCCGTTCAACTGGAAGATGTCGGCATCCAAGGC
>JBJTOW010000845.1:0-4294 GCA_046074805.1 Planctomycetota bacterium
CGGCTGGTTGGGGGCGATCAATTACGGGGTGATCGTCGCCAACGATGTCGATTCTTTGCTGCTCAAAATGCCCGTGTGACGCGGCCGCCGCGAATGGCGGATCCCGCGCGTCCCGACGCCTCTTCGACACTCCCTGTGACCCTCGCATGAACGACTCCGACTCTGATCGATGTTCCCCCGGTACAGCCGCCCCGATCAGCGTATCTAGCGTGCCGGCCGCGGATTTGACTTGCTCAGCCGATTCCGCTCGCGCCAACGATTCCGCTTGCGCCATCGATCCAGCGATTTTGGCGGCGATTCCACATCGGCCGCCGATGTTGTTGGTCGAGCGAATCGTCGAGCGGTCGGAGGATCGAATCTTGTGTGAGAAGACGTTCCGTCCGGACGAGTTTTTCGTGCAGGGGCACTATCCGGGTCAGCCGATTGTGCCGGGGGTGATCCTGTGCGAGTCGGCGATGCAGACCGGAGCCGTGTTGTTGTCGGACAAGGCCGACGCCAGCGCGGGCGTGCCGGTCGCGACGCGGATCAACGAGGTGAAGTTCAAACGCATGGTGCGCCCTGGCGACACGATCCGCATCGAGGCGCGGCTAACCGAACGGCTGGCCGACGCCTTTTTCATGACGGCCAAGATAACGGTCGGCGGCCAGTTGGCGGCGCGATTGGACTTCGCGTGCGCGATCGCCAAAGCGGGCGATTAGCTTCGCCTTATCCGAGACTGCGGGATGGACAGCATGTCGAAGAAGTTGGCGAGCGACGCGGCGGTCTGGGCGTGGGTCACGGTCGGCGTGCTCGTTCCCGTCGCGTTGCTCAATTATCTCGATCGCCAGATGCTCGCGGCCATGAAGCCCTCCATGATGGCTGATTTGCCGGACATCGCCACGAAAGCCAATTGGGGTTTCGTGCTAGGCGCCTTCAAATGGGTCTACGCGGCGTTAAGTCCCATCGGCGGCTTTGTCGCGGACCGCTCGAGCCGCCGCCATGTGATCGCGGGAAGCCTGTTCGTTTGGTCCGCCGTGACTTGGGCGACTGGCCATGTCGATAGCTACACGGAACTGGTGATCGCGCGGGCGCTGATGGGCGTCAGCGAGGCTTTCTATATCCCGGCGGCTCTGGCGTTGATCACCGACTTTCATCCCGGCTCGACCCGGTCCCGCGCGGTCGGCCTGCATCAAATGGGGATCTACGCCGGAATTCTGATCGGCGGGTTCGCGGGCTACGCCGCCGAGACGCCAGCGATCGGCTGGCGTGGCGCATTCACGTCGTGCGGTGCCGTCGGTATCTGTTACGCGATACCGCTGTTTTTGCTGTTACGCTCGCGGCCTCGCTTCGCGGAAGGCGCTTCAGCTACGAGCGAGTTTCCCGACGCGGATAGAGACGGCTCAAGCGACCCAGCCACACACTCGACGCATGGCAGCGAACATACGCGAGGCGACGACGCCCATGCCGGACGCTCGGCCTGGAGCGAACTTTTGGGCAATGCGAACTTCCTGCTGTTGGTGGCCTACTTCACCTTGCCAGCGTTGGCGGGGTGGGTGGTGAAGGATTGGATGCCCGACATTTTGCGGCAGCAATTCCAGTTGGGCGAGGGTAAAGCCGGTGTGTCGGCCGTGGTTTACGTGCAGATCGCGTCGCTCATCGGCGTCCTAGCTGGCGGTTGGCTGGCGGACACGTGGATGAAGCGTTCGGTCCGGGGGCGGATTTACATCAGCGCGATCGGAATGTCGTTCTTTCTGCCCGCGTTGTTCGGGGTGGGTAACGCCACGACTTTGGGTATGGCGATCCTGTTCCTGGTGTTGTTCGGGATCGGTTGGGGTTTCTTTGATTGCAACAACATGCCGATCCTATGCCAGATCGCGAGCCCAAGAAGTCGGGCCACCGGCTATGGGTTGATGAACATGGTGAGCATCAGTTGCGGCGGCTTCGCGGACTGGGGTTTTGGTTATCTTCGCGACCGCGATGTGCCACTGAACGCGATTTTCGGAGTCTTCGCGGGCGTCGCTCTGCTATCAATTGGACTGGTGTTGATGATTCGGCCGAATTCCGAGCAGCGGGCTTGATCTGCGGGATTGGCGAATCCGGGTTGGCGTTGACGCGCCGTCAAAACCTCGTAACCGCTCGCACTGCGGCGACGCAGCCCGCAGATCCTGCGCAACCGAGACAGTCGCTGAAACCGGCAAAGGCGACGTCTGCGCAATCGGCGCAAAACCGGGAAGCCCAAGTCTCGAACTGTCCGATATGTCCTTTTGGAATATCGAAACAGTGAGGAGCTTGCCGGATGTCCCCAGAACACAAGACGAATCGATTGGGATTTTGGTCGTGGCTGACTGGATCAGGCGACGGCGGCAAACGGCAGGGGCGAAGCCGTTCTACATCGCCCCGTGGCGGCCGCAGCCGAGGAAGTCGCGGCGACTCGAGCCGTGACATGCGGCGGTTATTGCGGCTGGAACCGTTGGAGGGGCGATCGCTACTGGCCATCACCGACCTCTCGTCGATCAGCGGCCGTATTTTTAAGGACACGACGGGCAACGGGTTCACGCCGGGCGAGCAGATCGTTGGCGCGACCGTGCAGTTGTTCGTCGATGACGGCGACGGTGTGTTCGAACCGGGAGCTGGCGACGTGGCGTTTTCGACGCCTTCCGCTACTACCAACGCGAACGGCGTCTATCGGTTCGACCGGGTGAGCGCGGGCAGTTATTGGGTACGGCAACAGGCTCAAACTGTTGGCTCAGTGACGCTTCCCGAGGCTCGCAACTTGGTGACGATTTCGGCAGCCGATGCGGACGGGGTGCTGGGCGCGACGACGATCGACAACTTTGAAACAGTGGCCCCGGATGTCGTCTCCACGCTCGGCACTCCAGGCACAAACTTGCAGACCGGATTGCCCACCTCCGAGGTAATCGGCGGAGAACGCGATTTCGAAGTCGTGATGACCGGCGAGCCGCTATCCCAAGAATCCGTCCGTATGTTCGTCGATGGCGGCAGGCTTCAGATCGATGGGCAGGTCACTAGCATCGGCACGTATCGCGTGACTTGGGATGGTCCCGATGCCGATGCGACCGCCGTGAACGCCAGCGGACTTGGAGGCATCGATATATCGCAAGGCGCCACCAACGAAGGGGTGATCGTCCGCTACCGCGTCGATCAACCCCAAGCGACTTTTGTCTTGCGAGCCTACTCCGGCGCCGGCAATGTATCGACGGCGACCATCACGGGCATCACGCCAGGTGTCGTTCTCGAACAGTTTGTTCCGTTTAGCGCAACCGCACCTGATGCGGTGCGTTTTCAGACGACAGCCGGCTCGGGCGCAGACTTCTCTAGCCTGGGCGCTTTTCAACTGGAAGTTATCGCAGGCACCGCGTCGATGGACGCGTTTGTCGAGCTGGTTGGTCTTGTCGGCCCAACGGTCCGCACTCAAGACTTCTCCAACTACACGCCGACCGATCTGGCGGTGACGAAGTCGGTGAGCAACCCGGCGCCGCTTGTCGGCAGCCAAATCCAGTACACGATCTCGCTCCGGAATAACGGACCGAATGACGCGACGGGTGTAGTCGTCACGGATCAATTGCCAGCGGGTGTCACTTTCGTTTCGGCGAATGCCCCGGCGGGCACGACCTACAGCAATGCGACGGGGATTTGGAATGTCGGCGCGCTAGCCGTCAATCAGACCATCGTGTTGCAAATCACGGCCAACGTGACGGCTCCTGGCGTGGCGCTGAATGAAGCTCGAATTACTGGCGTCGACCAAAACGACGAAATTCCTGGCAATAACACCGGTTCCGCGACAACCACCACTCCAGTAGTCGACATCGCCGTCACGAAGATCGTCGACGACGACACGCCCAATCGCAACCAAAACGTCACGTTTACCGTCACCGCCGCCAACGTGAGCACGACGAACGCGACGGGCGTTGTCATCCAAGATAGTTTGCCCGCTGGATTGACATTCGTCAGCGCGACGCCGTCGACGGGAACCTTCAGCAATGCGACTGGCCTATGGACCGTTGGCAACCTGGCCAACGGCGCCAGTGCGACGTTGCAAATCGTCGCCACCGTTTCGGCCACGACGCCGCCTACCAACGGCACGATCACGAATACGGCCGAGCTTTCCGACGTGGATCAGGCCGACACAAATCCGGACAATAACCGGGCCACACGCGCTATAACGCTGAATCAGTTGGACATCGCCGTGACCAAAACGTTGACCTCGGGCAATGCGGCGCCGAACCGCGACGAGTCGGTGACGTATCGCGTTACGGCGACGAACAACGGACCGATCCCCGCGACCGGTTTGCGC
>JBJTOW010000846.1:0-7535 GCA_046074805.1 Planctomycetota bacterium
TTGTTATTGTCGTGCGACGACGAATTGCCAAGGTTGCTGGCGTACAGCACGGCGGTTCGGTCGAGCAGCGTGCCGTCCCGCTCGGGAACGTTTCGCAGCGAGTCCAGGAACTCGGCGAACACCTTCATTTCCGCTTCCTCGATCATCGCCAACTGGTCGAGCTTGGCGGGATCCTGCCCATGGTGCGAGGCATCGTGATGGCCCAGGCTCACCCCCGTAATCTCGGGCCGTTCTTGCGTTCCCAGCCACAGGGAGATCGCCCGCGTACTGTCGGTTTGGACCGCCAAGCGCACAAGGTTGTACCACTGCCGCGAACGCTCGATCAATTGCGCGCCGCCGAAGTCGTTGGTCGGTTGCGGATAATCGACTTTGGGTTTGGGCGTGGTCTGCCACTGTTCATCTTGTTTGAGCGACTGTTCCGCCTCTCGGACCGAGGCGAGGAACGATTCCAGCCGCTGGCGATCGACCTGCCCGACCTTGCGACTGAGCGACTGGATCTGTCCGCCCACTTCGTCCAGGATGCTTTGGCCATTCCGCACCCGCCGCAGTTCTCGCGCTTCGTCCTCGGGCGAACCCGCGAGGAACAGGCGCTTGAACACCTGGGTCGCGCGGCTTTCGGCCGGCAATCGCACTCCGCGAGCATTCCACGCCGCATTGCCTCCACCCAGAATCAGCGATGGAAATCGAGTTCGCTGGCCCACTCGCCGAGCTACCTCTTGGTCGAGCGACACGCCGTTCTTAATTTCCCGCTCACGGATAAACTCGGGCGCAACCCCCGTAAACAACGCTACCTCCGCGAAGTGGCCAGCGGCGTAGCGATGCGACATTCCGGAAAAGACAGTCAGGTGCTCGCGGAGCGGTTCGAATAGCTTCAAGTAACGGCTGGCCGTGTAGTCCCGCCCCGTCGTGCCCGGAAAGAAATTCGGGCCGTACATGCCCAGCGGTTGGCCAACCACGACAAGTCGCGGCGGGGCTGCGCCGCCATCCGCGTTGACGGCCTTCGCCGTCGACTCGTCGGCGCACGCGTCTCGAGTGGCTCGCCAGTCCATCGCGTCCAGTAGTGGCAGGCCGATGGCGATTCCGGTAGCACGAAGCATGGAGCGGCGGTCAAGTTTTGGGAGGGGCATGGAAGTGCCTTGCGGGTGACGGGGTATGGGTGGCGGGTGGCGGGGGATCGGTGGCGGGCGATTTGGACTTATTTTTCGAGGAAGAGGCGACTCTGGGTGATTTCGTGAATGAGGCTGCGGAGTCCGTACTGCTTTTCCCGAGTTCGCGCGACAATCCGCTCGATTTCTTCTCGGTCGGCGAACTGAATGTCGGCGCCCGTTCCGTAGACCACCATTTTCCTCGCCAGGCTGCGGGCGAGTTGGTCTTTGTCTTCGAGCAGTAGACGTTTGTAGTCCGCGATGTTGGCGAAGGGTTTGCCATCGTAAGTGACGCCGCCCTGTTCGATATCGGGGCCCCGATAGACGGGCCGGCCTGAGCCGTACGGCAACGCGATCTGTCCGGCCGGTGTCCGCGCCGTGACCCGGTAGAATTCGCGGTAGTTCCCAATTGGGTCAAACGTTTCGAGCGCGAAGCCGGGCGGATCGATCTGTCTGTGGCAGCTAGCGCAGGCGGGCGTATCACGATGCTTGGCCAGTTGTTGACGGATGGTCGTGGCGCCGCGAATGTCCGGTTCGATGGCGGGCACGTCCGGGGGCGGCGGCGCGGGCGGTTGCCCGAGGATGCGGTCGAGCACCCATGCGCCGCGGAGCACGGGCGAAGTCCGTGTGCCGTCGGCGGTGACCTTCAAGACACTGGCATGGGTCATCACACCGCCTCGATGCGAGTCGCGCGGCAGCGTTGTCCGTCGAAGTTCGCTTCCTTGTAAACCAGGGATACCGTAGAGGGCGCCCAGGCGTTCGTTGAGCATCGACCAATCCGAATCAACGAACTCGAGCAGGCTGGCGTCCCGCCGCAGCATTTCGGCGAAAAACGCCTCCGTTTCGCGCGGCATCGACCACAGCAACAGCGGATCGAAGTCGGCGTACAACACCGGATCGGGAATCGTGAAGTCGATCTTGCGGAGGTCGAGCCATTGGCCGGTGAAATCGCGAACAAACCGCTCGGACCGGGGCGAGTCGAGCATCCGTTCCACCTGGGCACGCAATGTTTCTGGGCGGCTCAACTTGCCGTCGGCAGCGGCCGCGAGCAGCTCGTCGTCGGGCGTATTCGACCACAGGAAATACGAAAGCCGCGCGGCCAACGAGAAACCATCCAGCCGCGGAGGTTCGGCGGCGCCCAGCAAAAACAGGAAGTCGGGCGATGACAACGCGAGTTGGTAGGCGCACAACATGGCGTCGAAAAACGACTGGCCTTCGTCGAGTTTCCGGCAAGCGATATCGACGTAGCGTTGGCGTTCGGCTTCCGTTACGGGGCGGCGGAAGGCGCGCGGGAGGAAGGCGGCGAGCAGTCGCGCGGCGTCCTCTCGCGGGGATGCGGAGGCCGGTTCAAGCGGATCGGCCTCCCATTGCTGGACGGTCCGCTGCTGGGAAATCACCGGCACTCGCGACTTCGCGGACTCGGCCTTGATCACCGACCGGGCTTTCAACGGAACACCGTCGAACAGTTTCGCGTAGCGCGGCGGCGGGAATGCGTCGAGCGGTCCGTCGATCCGCATCCATTCGACGAGCAATCCGGGACCGGCGTACTCCTCGATCGGCTTCTTAAAGCGGCGAATGTCCCAAGTCGTCAGCATATTGACGACGAACTGCTGTCGGCTCGCCAAGTTCATTTCGAATTGGTACTCGCGGGGCGGGCCATGATCGATATCGCGCACTTCGCGGAGCACGGGACTCTCACGACCGCTCTGCATCACTGTCAGCAGGCCAACGGGGAGCGGTTTTGCTTCGGCGCCAACCGCGCACGCTTTCATCGTCACGCGGTAGCGGCCAGCGGTGGGCACTGCGGCGGTGGCGCACAGGCCATACCGCGGCAACATGCTGTAATAGATTAGCGTGTCGCCCTTAAGCACCGAATTCCGCCCGAGGCCCTCGCGGAAGTTAGGGCCTTTCTTGGTCATGTCCAAGCCCGTTCGAGTGTCACTGAACGGAATCGGCGGATGGATCGGCAAGACGGCTTGCACGGCGCGGGCCGCCGCTTCCTGATAGCGGAGAAAATGGGTGGCCGACAGTTCCAACCCGGCGCTGACCGTGTCGAAGCCCGCCGACGCGCTGTCTTCGGGCAGGAGATCGCGAAGCGGCACATCGACGCCGAGCAATTCCTGGACAGTGTTTTCATATTCGATGGCGTTGAGCCGCCGCACCGCCACGCGGCCCTCGGAACGCTGGCGGCGTAAAGAAGCATCGCGGAGTTCAGCATGGAGACGCTCGCGAGCTGCGCTGACCAGCGGAGCGGGCGGACGCGGTTCCGACGGCGGTGGCATTTCACCAGCCGCCAGCTTGTCGTGGATGCGGGTCCAGCGCGCGGCTATCTCGGCATTGTCCAACGTGCCACCTGCGGGACCGTCGAGCAAGTCGTCGAGCCGCATTCCCGCTTTTCGCTCCTGCGGACCGTGGCAGTCGACGCAGTGGGCCGCCAAAAGCGGCTTCACGGCGGCTCTCCAATCGGCCATGGCGGCGGCTGGTTCCTTGGCCGATGCTGCCCAGTGGTCGTCGGCAAAAAAGGCCGGGAGGCTGGCGAGCGTTACGAGGGCCGAAGCGGCGATGATCGACAGTGAAAGCGGCCGCAGTGTTTGTGGAAAACGCATGGGTGTGCGGTAGGGAAGCGTGATGGTCGAGCCAACTGGAAGGGAAAACGTGTCCCGATTTCGGGGAAGCGAATCCGCGTGCCCCCTGTTTTCGTGGAAGCAGGCCGGTAATAAAAGAGACGTATCCTACTTTTTTGTCGGGAAGGAGACGGCGATGGCCGTGAATGTGCTGGGGACTCCGCTAAAAGTCTGCTCGACCGATCCCATGACCGGCTGGTTTCGCAACGGCTGCTGCGAGACAGGTAAGGGGGACCGCGGGCTGCATTTGGTCTGCTGCCGGGTCACGGAGGAGTTTCTGGAGCATCAGCGATCGATCGGCAACGATCTGATGACGCCAATGCCGGCCTACCGATTTCCGGGATTACGCCCCGGCGATCAATGGTGCGTTTGCGTGACGCGCTGGGTCGAATCGATGGAAGCGGGCGCCGCTTGTCCGATCGACTTGGAGGCAACGCACATTTCAACGCTTGAGTTCGTCTCTCTCGAAGATCTCAAGCGACACTCGGTCGCTTAGCTTAGCGCCGAGTTTCGCTTGGACAACCGTTTCGTCCGACAGCTCGAAAGTCCATCGTGCGGGCGGAACTGCTTGACGTGAATGATGCGGTGCGCCTCACGATGGGTTTGCGACAACAGACGCACTCAGCGCGCAAGCAAGCGATCGAATTGATCGACGCGTCGATTGCGGGCGGGAAACACGCCTTCTTTGTACGTGTGGCACGCATCCAAATCGCAGCGATGAATCACCAATTCGTCGTCGAGCGTTGTTGAGCGAGCGGCCAACTCGCCGGATGGCGCGACGATCATGCTTCCGCCAATTTGCTCAACGCCCTCTTCAATGCCCGCCTTCGCCGCGCCCACAACCCACATCCCATTCTGGTAGGCGCCCGCCTGCAGGCTCAACTGATGATGGAAGTCGGCCAATCGGTCCGTGTCGGGGTACTCGGGATAGTGTCGCGGCGTATTGAATCCGATAAGCACCAATTCGCAGCCTTGAAGCCCGAGGCAACGATAACACTCCGGCCAGCGGCGGTCGTTGCAGATCAACATCCCCACTTTACCGCCGAAGGCCTCGAAAACCGGGAATCCGAGATCGCCCGGTTCAAAGTACAACTTCTCGAGATTCTGAAACGGATTGCCCGGCCGGTGATCAGCGTGGCCCGGAAGGTGAGTCTTCCGGTAGTGGCCGACGATGCGGCCATCGCGCTCAACAAGCACGGCCGAGTTGAATCGCCGGGTTTGCGATCCATCGTCCACCAACTCGGCGTAGCCTAGGCAAAAGCCGATTTTCAGTCGAGCGGCTTCGTCGAACAGCGGTTGCGTCGATGGACCGGGCATCGAACGTTCGCAGTAAATATCGTTCGCCGACGGATCCTCGCTCCACCAATGTGGAAAGAATGGCGTCAAGGCGCACTCCGTGAACACCACCAATTCACAGTCCGCTCGCTTCGCCCGCCGCAGAAGCGAAATCAAGCGATCAAGCGTCTCGGCCCGCGATTGCGAACGCGGCACGGGACCAATTTGAGCGGCGGCAATGCCAATCGTGCGAGCCATAAACGCGACCTCGGACGGTAGTTTTAGGCGGCAATCATCAGTGGAAGCGGTTCGCCTCCACGAAAAGCGGTCGTTCTACGCGGCGGTTTGGACAGGCTGATCTCGGGACAGGCTGATCTCGGAAACGGCTCGACGTCGGCCACCGGTTCACGGCGTGGCCCAAACAGCTCAGGGCGTTGTCGGCGACATCCGCCGACCAACGACGCGCTGCAAGTCTGGCAGGTCGTAGTATCGCAAGGCGTCGTGAACGGTGCTCTCCAACTGGCCTACCGGGATCCGGCGCCGCGCGAGCGCCGACCACGACTCGAGACCGTCTCGCAACGTGACCGATGAAAACAACGAGGGTTCCAAGGCGGCCGCGTGCAAGGCGGGGACGGTTCCTTTGCCGACGCCGATCAGCCGGACTTCGCGCGGCTGTTTGGATTGATAGTTTGCCACCCAGCGGCCCGCGGTCAAAATGTCTTCGGTCCGCATGCCGACCAGCGACTTGCCCAGTAGATACGACAGGTAGAAAGTTTTCCAATCGCCGAGCAACGGGTCGGGTTTGCCTGCGGCCGTCTCGCCCCAACCGCGTAGGTCAACGGCGACCACGACGTAGCCTTCCTTGACCAGTTTGACGATGGGACCGTCCGGTCCATCATCGGCCGCCTTTCCACCATCGTGCACGTAAAGGTACGCCTCGTCGCGCGGCTCAGGCGGATGGAACGTTAGGGCGGGCAGCGGCATGCCGGAATCGGTGCGGAGCACCAACTTGTCGATGTGATACCCGTCCCGCTGAACTTTGCCAGCCTTATCCCACTTGGCGGGCGGGATGTCGGCAAGCGGCCGAACACCCGCGACGGCACGGACCTTCGCCAACACCTCGGCGGGCGGCTTCGACCGCCAGAATTCTTGGCGGAGCGGTTCGAGCGCGGCGGCTCGGTCCGCATTCAAATCGATGACGGACTTCTCGCCAGGCAGTCGCAAAACTTGGCCTTGAGGCGTGCAGAGCAAGTCTGCTTCGGGATGCGTTTTGATGTCCGGCTCGGCAACGGCGTCGTCCCGGCCCAGTAGCCAACGTCGCATCCAGCGCACGATGCCGACCAGATTACCCGGTTGCACCCCATGGCCGCCTTCGGCCTCGACCAGGTCGACTCGTTCGGGATATCCGAACCGGGCATAGATCCGTTTCGCCTGCCGGTAGTTGTCCCATGTGCCTTGAATGTCGAAAAAATCGCCCGTTGTCGCGCTGATGATCGTTGGCCGCGGCGCGCGTAAGATCACGTAGTCTGGCTGGTCCAGCCCATAGCCGACTTGGCCAAAAATGTTTTGCTCGGCGTCCTGCGGACCGATCGTCTCGATCAATCGGCGGAAGGTTGTCAGATAGCAAGCTGGGGCGGCGCAAGCGACGCGTTCGTCGAGCGCCATGATGTAGCTGGTGAGCGTGCCGCCGCCCGAGCAACCCGTGAAGCCGATTCTCTTGATGTCGATTTCCGGCCGCGACGCCAAATAATCGATCGCGCGGATACCATCCCACGCGCGGTAACGAGCGGTTCCAGTTCCGGTCGGAATCGCGCCGACTCCCACGAGAAAATGCTCGGTCGTCGTCCCGCTGAACTCAGGCTTGCCATCCGCCGTGAGGAACTGCGAGCGTTCCCCTTGGCCGATCGGGTCGTAGGCTAACGCGGCGATGCCGTTCTTCGCCATGATGATGGCGAACCGCTGATTGTAGCCCGCTGTCTTCGCCGTTCGACTGTGTCCGCTGGAGACAAGCACGGCGGGAACCGGGGCCTGCCCCGTAGACGGCCCAGCCGGTAGATATAGATTGGCCGTGATACGGTGGCCGGGTTGGCTGTCGAAAACCACTTTCTCGATCGTGTAGCCGTCGCCCGCCAGTCGTCCCGTGGTTTGGGCGTTCAATGGCCCGTGTTCGGGAAAGCCACCTAGCCGGTCGAGAAAAAACTCCCGAAGGCGTTTTTGATAGGCCTGAACTTCCTCGACGGTTTTCAGTTTGTCATAGGTATCGCGGCGGCGGTCGAGCGCCTGATAGGCTTCCACACGGAGGCTATCGTAGAACAGCGTGGCAGGCGCCGGCGCGCCGGGTTCTGTCTTCAAACAGGCAAGCTCGTCGGCCGCCCTCAAGGCACCCGCGAGTCCCAGGACGGGCGACAGCGACGCCGCAGCCCATAGTAAAGTCCGCACAGCGCACGCGAATCCTGGCACGTTTTTCTTCCTGTTAACGAGCGAGTGGAGG
>JBJTOW010000847.1:0-5326 GCA_046074805.1 Planctomycetota bacterium
CCGCCGGCGAGGATCTCGGTCGACACCGCAGTGTCGCCCAGCAGTTGTAGCGCCTCGGACTCGGTCGTCGGCGCGGCGTATTCAAAGTTCTTCATCGATTAAGCCCTCCCCGCTTTCTGCACAGCTTCCAAAACCCGTTGCGGCGTCAGCGGCAGCACGGGCACGCGGACCCCCAGAGCGTTCGCCACCGCATTCGAAATCGCGGCGCCCGGGCTGATCACGGGCGGTTCGCCCAAGCCGATCACGCCGCGGCTCCGTTCGCTCTCCGGTTCATAGATTTCGACGACGATATCGCCGATGTCGCCGAGCCGCGCGAGTTTGTAGTCGCGGATCTCGGAGTTGAGGAACGCGCCCGAGGCCGAGTCGGCAATCCGCTGTTCGAACAGCGAGTAGGCGATTCCCATGATGATCGCGCCGTAGATTTGGCTTTCCGCTTGCTTGCGGGCAACCACCAGGCCCATGTCCTGGACGGCGACGAACTTGTTGATCTTCGCCACGCCGGTGTCCTTGTCGACCAGCACGTGCGCCATCTGCACACCGCCCACCGTCGAGTTGGACAACGGCGACGCGGTACCGCGCTTGTAGGAACCGGTCACTTCCAGCGGCCGCATTCCGAGCAGATTGCAGGCCTCCTTCCACGACAGGCTCTTATCCGCTTGGCCCTTCACGCCGATCCGGCCGTTGGCCGCGACCAACGTATCGGCGGCGACTCCGAGCTTCTTCGCCACCAAGTCGTTGATCTTCGCCAAGGCGTCCGTCGCCGCTCGGCGGTGCGATTCCGACACGCCGCCGATCGTCGTGCTGCCGCCCGATGGGCCGCTGACCGGCAGTTTCGAACTGCCGATGTTCACCTTGATGCCGGCGTAGGGGATGCCGAGCGTTTCGGCCAGCACCAGCGCGATCGCCGTTCGGGTGCCGACGCCGAGGTCCTGCGTGCCGCAGAACGTTTCGACGCCGCCGTCCGGATAGATCTTCAGGTTGCAGTTCGAATCGTTGGCGCCGCCGCCCCAGGTGTGGATCGCGAGTCCCAGGCCGTCAACGATCGAGCCTTTCGCGGTTCCCTTGCCGTGCGGGTGCCACTTGGCCTTCCAATCCATCAGCTTGGCGGCCAGTTCGATCTCGGCCTTGTAAACCGACGGCTTGGCACCGCCGATCCGGCGAGCGTCGTCCGTGCCCAGGTTCCGCAGGAAGATGTCCATGCTGTCCGCGCCCATGCGGGCGGCTAGGTCATCGAGCGCGGTCTGGGTGATCGCGCAGGCCTGCGGATGGTTGGGAGCGCGCCAGGCCCGCTGGGGACCCAGGTTCGTCTTGATGTTGATCTGGCTGCGCCGGTAATTCTTCGGCTCGAACACGTACGGAATCACGCCGTTGTGCGTGACGCCGCCGCCGACCGCGCCGCCCGTCGTCCAGTGTTCGCTATCCCACACCTTGACCACGCCGTCGGCGTCGGCGCCAAGCTTGACCTTGAGGTAAGCCGAAGGCCGATTGCCGCCCAGTTTGAGTTCCTGGTCGCGGTCGAGCATCAGCTTCACGGGCCGGCCGGTCGCCTTCGAGATCTGGGCGGCCGCGAGGCCCCAGTAATCGGCGGCGAACTTGCTACCAAAACCGCCGCCGATGTGCTCGCAGCGGACTTCGACGTCGTCGGCCGCGATCTTCAGACCGTCCGCGAACCCTTCGTCCGTTCCCGAGACGTTTTGAGTCGACAGGTAGGCGAGCAGCTTGTCGCCGTTCCATGTCACTGTCGAACCGTGCGGTTCGAGGCAGCAGTGGGTGATGGCGTCGATGCCGTAGAAGCCTTCGACGACGTGCTTGGATTCCTTGAACAGCCGAGCGAACTCGGTGTTCACGAACTCCTTCTCGTCGTCATCGTCGCCCGGCTCGCGTTCGGTCTGTTCTTTGCCGCCGCCCTTGCTGGCCCGCTTCGCGGCTTGGGCCGCTTCGAGGTTGGCGTCGTCAACGAAGACGTCGAGCTTTTCGTATTGGATTTTCAGTTTCGAAAGGCCTTCGACGGCGGCGCCTTCCGATTCGGCCGCAACGGCGACCAGCAGTTCGCCTTGCCACTCGATCTCGCTGCCAGGCTTGGCATGCGGGAAGATGTAGACATGGACGACGCCCGGCACCTTCTCCGCCGCCGACGTGTCGATCGACACGATTTTGCAGTGGGCGTGCGGGCAGCCGAGCGCGCGGGCGATCAGCTGTTTGGGGAGCTGGATGTCGTAGGTGTACTTCGCGCGGCCCGACGCTTTTTCTACGCCGTCGATCCGATTAACGCGTTTACCGAGCGACGAGGTTTCCTCGGCCTTCGGCCATGAATAGGAATTGTCAGCCATCACTTGCCTCCTTTCACGACCGCGATCGCGGCCTGGATGATGTTGGCGTAGGTGCCGCAGCGGCAAATGTTGCCGTTGAGCCCGCCGCGAATTTCCGCTTCCGTCGCCTGCGGGTTCTTGTCGAGAAACGCGCGGACCGCCATCACGAAACCGGGCGTGCAGAAACCACACTGGAGCGCGTCGTTTTCGACGAACGCTTTGACGACCGCGTCCGGCTTCGCGCCGCCCAGGCTTTCGACGGTTTGGATTTTCTTGCCCACAACGGCGACCGCCAACAGCGTCGACGCGGCCATCGGCTTGCCATCGATCATCACGGTGCTGCCGCCGCTGCTGCCGTCATGGCTGATCGGCTTGGCGCCGGTCAGTTCGAGTTGCGTGCGGAGCACTTCGAGCAGCGTCGTGCGCGGCTCGACGGTCACCTTCTTCGACTCGCCGTTGACCTGCAGCGTGATCGTTGTCTCGCCGCGTACGATGGCGGGACCTGCCGCTTGGCCTTCCTGGTTCGCCGCCGCCGCGTGCGAATGCAACGCGGTCGCCGCAGCGACCGCGCCCGAGCCGCGCAAGAACTCGCGCCGACTAAAGCCCGGGTCGCCAGGACCCTTGATCGTCGATTCCGTCATGAATTGCACCTCATGTCAAAGGACAGCCGGGAGTTTGCCTGAACCCGTTACGCGAGCCGATTATAGGGATTGCGCAGCGCGAAACAACACTGCGTTCCGAAGACGGCGCGGACGGCCTATTATCGGCCGTCCCGCCCCCGCGACTTGAGAATCGCTCCAGTCCAGTCGTACGACGGACTTCCAGTCCGTCGCTGCAGTGCAGTCTAGTCGTACGACGGACTTCCAGTCCGTCGCAGCAGCACAGTCCGCCAAGCTAAAACGGGAAACTTGCGACGTTCCACCGACCGCTTATTCGGTCGACGCAGACCAGAGCCTTATCGCTCGCTACGCGAGCTCAGGGAGACAACTCCCCATTCTCACCGCAGGGCGAACTAGTCGTCCATTCCGTAAATCGCCAACGCGACGGACTGGAAGTACGTCGTACGAAGAATCACCAACGCGACGGACTGGAAGTCCGTCGTACGAAGAGAACCGCCCTACCACATCACTCGCAGTCCGGGGCAGCCGGGGCTATCGCGGACGATCGGGTTACGTTTTATCCACGCTCCCTTTCCCCCCCACTCACACCCCATACAGCGTTCCCAGCCGTTCCTTGAGTTGCCGCATGAGCGGCGCGTGGTTGAGGGACTGGCCGGTGGCGCGTTGCGCCAGTTCGGTGGCTGGATAGCACTGGCCTGGCGAATGGATTTTTTCGCGGAGCCATTCGCGGAGCGGGCGGAATTCGCCCCGGCGGAACTGAGCGGCCAGTCCACCCAGATCGCGATCCGCCGCGTCGAAAAGCTGCGCGGCGTATAAGTTGCCGAGCGAATAAGTGGGGAAATACCCGATCAGTCCCGCGCTCCAGTGGATGTCTTGCAGAACGCCGGAGGACGCGTTCGGCGATTCGATGCCGAGCAATTCGCGGTACTTGCCGTTCCAGGCCGCCGGCAAATCGGCGACCGACAGTTCGCCAGTCAACAGCGCTTGCTCCAATTCGAACCGGACGATGATATGCAGGTTGTACGTCGCCTCGTCCGCTTCCACGCGAATGAGCGACGGACGCACGTTGTTGATCGCGAAATGGAAATCGGCCAGCGACGCGTCGCGCAGCGCGCCGGGGAACGCGGCCTGAGCTTGCGGGAAAAAGTGCTCCCAGAATGGCAGACTGCGGCCGACCAGATTCTCCCAAAGCCGCGATTGCGACTCGTGAATGCCCAGCGACACGTAAGTCCCCGGCGGCAAACCGTACTGCTCGACCCGCAGTCCCTGATCGTAAATCCCGTGGCCCGCCTCGTGCATGATCCCGAAAAACGCCTGCGGGAAAAAGTGTTCATCGTACCGCGTTGTGATCCGGCAATCCTTCGGCCCTAGGCCGGTGCAAAACGGATGATGCGTGACGTCCAACCGTCCACGTTGGAACTCGAAGCCTATCGCCGCCGCCGCCGCTTTGCCAAACGTCTCCTGCGCCGACACAGGATAGGACCGCTTGAGCAATTCCACTGGCGCCTGTTTGCCGCTCTCCAGAATCGCCGCGACAAACGGGGCCAGTTCCAGCCGCAAGCCTTCGAGCACTCGAGCGACCTCCGCTGTCTTCGCGGCCGGCTCGTAGTCGTCCAGAAGCGCGTCATACGGATGCTCGACATAGCCCATCGCCATCGCTTGCTCGCGTTTGAGCTCGATGATCCGCGACAGCGCGGGCGCGAACATGGCGAAGTCGTCCGCCGCCCGCGCCTTGACCCACACCTGCTGGCCGAGCACGCAGGCCCGCGTCAGTTCCTCGACGAGTCGAACGGGCAGCCGCCGCCGCTTTTCATAGTCGCGCCGCAACTGCCGCAGGGTCGCGCCGGCATCGCTGTTGGGTTCGGCCGATAATGGTCCCGCCGTAAGCTCGTCCAGCCAACCGCCGACCCGCGGATCGATCCGCCGCTCGTGGATCAGCTTCGCCAAGTAAGCCAACTGCTCGGCGCGGTATTCGCCCGCGTCCACCGGCATATAGGTCCGCTCGTCCCATTCAAGCACCCCTTGGACCGATTCCAGCATCGCCGTCTCGCGAGTGAACGCGCACAGGTGATCGAACGCCGACGCCGCGGGGGAAGTCATGGAGAGAGCTCCGGTGAGGGGGGAGGAGTGGGGAGTTGGGAACCACGAAAGACACGAAAGACACGAAAAAATGACGGGGAAAAGGGAATGCTAGGGGATGGGGGGGGCAGTTTTCAGTTTTCAGTTTTCAGAATCCGCGCGCGGTGGGTTTCGACACCGAGCTGAGACTTCGTCAAATTCGCCACGATTGCGCTCAGCTCAATACTCGCAACTGACAACTGACAACTGACAACTGACAACTGACAACTGACAACTGACAACTGACAACTGACAACTGACAACTGACAACTGACAACT
>JBJTOW010000848.1:0-3739 GCA_046074805.1 Planctomycetota bacterium
TGGTTGGAAAGCTGGTATGCGCGGGCCATGGCGAATTGCAGTCGGGGATCGCGGGGATCGCGTTCCACGGCTTTCTCCAGGCGAGCGACCGCTTGCGGGTAGTCGCCTTGGGCAAGTTCCAGTTCCCCTAGTTCCGCTTGCACCGCGCTTTGCTGTTCCGCGTTAAGTGAGCGGCCTTCCAGCCGCTGGAACTTGACGCGGGCTTCGTCGCCGCGGCCGAGTCGCCGAAGGCAGGCGCCCCAGCACAGCCATAGTTCCGGCGAGTCCGGCGGGTTGGCGCCCAGCGAATCGAATTCGGCGAGCGCGGCATCGACTTCGTTCATGCGCAACAAGGTTTGCGCGAGCCGAACGCGGCCCTCCAAATGGTCTGGGTGGGCGGCGAGCAGTTCGCGGTATTCAGCGACAGCCCCGGGCAGATCGTCCAGCCGCTCGTGGATCGCCCCCTTCAAGAGTCGCGGCTTTGCGGCTCGCGGGCGCCATTCGGACCAATACACAAGACTCTTCCACGCCTCACGCAACCGATACGCGCGTACGTACCCCTCGGAGAGCGCTTCGTAGAACTGTTCCGCTAAGTCATCGTCGGCACCTTGTTCCAGCAACACCGGGAGAAGCGCCTCGGCCTCGCGTGGATCGCCCAGCTGAGCGGTCATGAGGACACGCTGGCGTTTCACATCCGGCGCCGGCCAGCGGAGCCGCAGAGCTTCGTCGAATAGCCGTTCCGCGCGGCGGAACTCGCCCATGCGTCGAGTCGTAACGGCCAGCAGGAAACAGGTCTGCGCGTCATCCCGGCGACTGCGATGAAGCTGCTCAAGCTGCCTTACGGCCACATCAAGCTGGCCATCCGCGATAAGTTCCCGGATGGCGGCCGTCTGTCGCTCGCGGAGCCACCAGAAACCGATCCACGCCGAGCCGCATGAAAACGCGGCGATGGCGAGCACGGTGAGAACCGTGATTCGCCATCGCCTTGATTGCGTTACCAAATTCGCGGAAGACACGTCGCGAGCCTCGAAGCGGAACAGTGCCCGCGTCAGTGGGGAAGCGCGTGAGGGTTAGTCCACCAAGTTGAACTCGAACGAATTCTTGTCAGCGCCACCCGCCGCGACTTCGGCGGTCAGGCCACTCTTCGCCGGATCTTGATACTTGACCGGCAATGGCGGTTTGGCGTTCGCTTGGTTGCCGCGTTTCATCATTTCCATCTGCATCTTCTGCATATCTTCCGGCTTCATGGTGGTCGTCTCCTGACCGCCGGAAGCCGTGTTCGCCTTGTTAACGCCCACCTTGGCGGCGCCCAGCGGGGCGCCGGGGCGGCCATTGGTTGTCAACGTGAAGTTGCCCGAGGCGTCGGTGGAACCGACCGCCAACTGACCGTTCTCATAAGCGAACGATACCGACGCGCCTTGAACGGGAGCGCCGTTGTACTTCACCACACCCTTGACGGGCGAGAGCGCGGGGCCGCCTTCGCCGCCACAGCCCACAAACGCGGCAACCGCCGCTAAACACGCACTGATAAATAGCCGTCGCGCCAACACTTGTGATCATTCCTTTCCAAGCTTGTTCGTGATGGGAAAGCGATCCAACGACAAAAAAATCGCCGGGGCAACGCGACGACGCGGTTCGAACCTATGGCGAACCGCGTCTCGAAGCACCGCTCCGATCGTTGGAAATCGCGTCTAACGTGCTAGAAGTTGCCGACGGGTTCGCCGTCCGCACGTCCACCAAGTCGTTGGTAGGTGCGATAGTCGATCGACTGGGGCAGGTTCTTCACGCTGCCGTCCACG
The DNA here is from genome assembly GCA_046074805.1 of Planctomycetota bacterium. Lineage (GTDB taxonomy): Bacteria > Planctomycetota > Planctomycetia > Pirellulales > Pirellulaceae > CAIXSC01. The sequence continues at coordinate 1,779 of JBJTOW010000848.1, forward strand.
AAGACGAACTGAGCTCCACCGGGATGCCGTGAGCGGAAACCCCACGAGTAGTTCCAATTGTTTGGATTTGTGCAGGCCGGGTTGGTGATTCGCTTCGAATTCGGGCAGGTGGTTTGATCATTGAGCGGCACGGCGGTCGAAGCGTGGGCGTTGCCCATGCCGTTATAATCCCACCAGCCAGATTGGTGATCGTTGCAGTCGGGCAGGATCTCGCCCACCATGATCACGTTCGAGGTTCCGTCCGTGACGGCCGCGAGATTGATGTCCGGGCCGAGCCGACCAAAGATACCCGAGATGCCCCGCATGTCGGTTGAATTGCCATGGTCCGCCGTGCCGTATGCGTCGTAGTTGACGTTGGGCGCCATCCAGGTATTGCACGATCCGGAAGCAGACGGCGTCCGTTGCGATCCGAGACTTCCCGAATAGCTGCTTTGAGCCCAACCGTTCTTCCAGTTGGAAGGATCGCTAGGGCAGCGAGCGTAGGGGACTTGGACTTCGCGAGCCAATTGGTTCGGGTTCGCCGACGAGGGAATCCGGCTGTTGTAATAGGTGCCGCCATTGTTCGGATTGGCGCCCGGGCGATCCTGGGCAATCAGCTGATCCCACAACGCGCTTTGTTCGGCGAACGGCAGGATCCGAACTTGCCAACCGACGTTTGGCGTTCCCCAGTTGCTTCCGGCAAGCGGCAACTGCTTGTGGGTGTCGTGGTAGTTGTGGATCGCCAAACCGTACTGCTTGAGGTTGTTGCTGCACTGGGTGCGGCGAGCCGCTTCCCGGGCTGCTTGGACGGCAGGCAGCAACAGCGCCACCAACACGCCAATGATCGCGATAACGACAAGGAGCTCGACGAGCGTAAAACCCGCTCGACGGCTCGGCAATCTGGACAATGCCATAAACCGACTCCAACGCGAAGAACGCCAAAAAAAATGAAATGACGACTCACATTACCGCCAGCCCGAAACGGCAGCCCACCGATCGGTGGGAACGAATGCCATCGAACGCCACACGAGGCGCACCGCTGACCGATAACGACGTATCGACTAACGTAAACGCAACCCCCAAAAGTCACAACGGAATTTATGCGATTTTGGTCGATTTTGGATCGGTGAACGGATTTACGGCCGGTTTGGCTTCCCTTCTTGCGTTGGTGGGGCAGCGGCCGGTGTTCGGCCTAGCTGGCGATTGGGGAAGGGCATTAGTGGCATTTGCGCTAATCTTGGGCCGCGAGATTCCGAAGAACGCGGAAGGCGGGGCGGTGAGCGTCCTCGTCCCGCAGTTGAAACACCCCGAGGATGATTTCCGGGAAACCGTCGGCGTTTAGGTCGTCGAGCACCAGCGACGCATAGGCGAAGTCGCCCGCCAGAACGCGGTGACGCTCGAACTTGCCGGGCGCCGTTTGTTCCAACACGATCAGCGAATCCAGCGACCGTAGGTCGGTGTTGCCGAGCAGTTGCCGGGGGAGAAACGCGCCTGCGACGATATCGAGGTCGCCGTCGCGGTCCAAGTCGCCCGCCACCGCCTTGTAAGCTCCGGCCAAGTCCGCGATCCGATGCTCGACGAACGGAAACTCGCCGCGATTCTCCAGCCACTGAACGCCGTGATACGGTTTGACCAGTTTACTGTCGAAGGTGTCGCCGTTGCTATAAACGACATCCAAATCGCCGTCGCGGTCTAGGTCGGCGAGCTCAATCCCGCTGGAACCGAAGGCCGGATCGTGCGCTCGGCTGATCACTCGCGGCGTGAAGCGGCCACTACCCTCGTTCACGTGTACGATCACCTCCTCGTAATGCTGGCTCATCACCGCCACGATGTCGACACGCCCGTCGCCGTTGAAGTCGACGGGGATCGCGTCGATCGCGCCCGCTCGATGATCCAGTTCGTGGGACATGAGAACTGGCCGCAGCGGATCGCCGCCGGCGTTTTCCATCCAAAACAGGCGTCCCGACTTGCGCCAGCCGAAT
>JBJTOW010000849.1:0-3123 GCA_046074805.1 Planctomycetota bacterium
CAGCGAATGAGCTCGGCCATCGTGCAGTAAACGCACCTTGCGAAACACGCCACGCAGCGATGGCGTGTTGTAACCGTTGTAGCGGTCGGTGGGCGCGCCAAGCCCCACGTCATGGATCTTGCCATCGGTGAACTGCGGACCAGCGTGGCAGTGTGAGCAGTTGGCCTTTTCGCTTCGAAAGACCCGCTCGCCCCGTTGAGCTGCGGCGGATACCGAGTTCTTCGGCCCTCGATGCGGATTAGGTGGCGACTTGAGGTTCGACAAATAGGCCAGCACCGCGTCGACATCGTCCTCGGTCGGTTCGGGGCCGAGCATTGTGCCGGACAAAGACGCCTGCATGGCGTCCCGCAAATCGGTCTGCCAGCCATGCCAAGTCCATGGCGCCGTGTCGGTCAGGTTGTAGAGCGGCAAGACGGTCTTGAACGTGTTGGGAGTTCCGTCATTGAATGTGTCCATCCGTTCCGCGTTCGAACCGCCTTCGTAGTGGCACGTGTGGCAACTGTACCATTGGTCCAGGCTGCGCTTGCCGTCATGGAAAATCGCCTCTCCCCGTCGCGCCAGGGAAGGCTCGGCTGGCCCGCCCAAGAAGATTCGCCGCGCGACCTCCTTGCCGTGGATATCGACGACCTGCACCGAGTTGTCCAGGTAATTCGCCACAAAGGCCAGCTTGCCATCGCCGCTGACTCGCATGCCCATCGGCCGTCCTCCCAGCGGAATTCGCCAAAAGCGGCTCGGGTTCCGCGGTAGCGCCGGGTCGATCAAGTCAAGATTGGCGTACGGCTTCAATGGTAGATCGGTCAGCCGATACACGAGCAACTCTTGCGTGCCGCTGGCCGCAGTAAGCAGCCATTGTTCGTCCGGCGTCAGGGCGACGCCGAAGGGATCAGCGACCGCTTTGCCGGGCACGTCGAGCGAGATCGCTTCGCGCCGCGTCTCGCCATCCAAGCGGACACGGGCCAAGCGGCTGCCAAGCACCCAGCCTAGGCGAATCATCTGCGGCGTGATCGCGTTATGGCGATAAGCCGCCCAAGGAAAATAGACCTGCTTATTGTCCCGCGAAACCTGCATGTGACCAAGATTGATGCCGTGGAATAGCTCTTGGTACAGCATTTTCCTGGCGGCCGTGTCGACTACCGCCACGCCCCGATCGCCTGAGACGCCAACAGCTAAGCGTGTGCCGTCCGGCGACAACGCCAAGTACCGCGGCCAGCGTCCAACCGCGATCTCATGCGTAACGCGGCCGCTTGATAACTCAACTTCCACGACTTGGCCACTAGCCGCCCGAGCGACATACGCCCGCTGGCCATCGTTGGTCACGGCGACACCGGTTGGCTCGAACCCAATTTCGATCCGCCGTTCCACTTGCAGCTTTTCGCCCGCGACCTGAAGCACAACTAGCTCGCCGCCGTACGCGCTTGTGACCAACAGACGACGGTTATCGGGCGTCCGCGCCAGCGCCGCCGGCCGTTCACCCACCTCGACTTCGTCGAGCACCACGCCGTCGGCGGCCCGCACCAGCGACACCGAGTTCGATGTTTGGTTTGCCGTCGCTAGCCAACTCTCGTCGGCGGATAAGACCACGTCGACGGGCGAGCGGTCGCGATCAGCGGGAATGGAACCAAGCGGGGCCGCCACCGCGACATTGTCGGCAGTGCCCGGCAAAGAAGCGACGACACTGGCGGCGGCGAGGACAATCGCCACACTTGCCGCGCCCATGAGGCGAACACGTCGAGAGGCCATTTCCAATCGCTCCTCTGTTCCTAAGTCCACGAATCCGGCATGTCCGGCTGTTGCCAGGCGCTCATTCCGCCATCAACGAGCAACATTTGGCCATGCACATGGCCAGCGAAATCGCTGCACAAGTATACGGCGGCGCCGCCGCACACGTCGGCCGAAGGCACTTGGCCATTGGGCGTGTGGAGCTCCATCCAACGTTGGAATCGCGGGTCGCGGTCGATGACCGCCGTCAGCGGCGTGCGAACGAGCCCCGGCGCGAGCCCATTCACGCGAATTCCCAGCGGCGCAAGCGTGACGCATAGTGACCGCACCAGCATCTCGACCGCCCCTTTGGAGGCGTCGTAGCAGGTATGAACGGGCTCGGCCAGCCGACCATTGATCGAGCCGATCATCAGCACGCGGCCCTGGGTTTTCCGCTCAACCCAGCGACGCGCGAACCGTTGCGTCAAGAAGTACGGGGCGGCGACATTCAGCCGCATGGTGTGGTCGTACGTCGCCCAATCCATTTCCAGATAGGGCTTGTCGATGTAGGTGCCGGCGTTGTTGACAAGAATGTCCAGGTCCGGCGCCAGCTGGATGGCGTGGGCGAACAAATCGTCCACCATCGGAATGGTGTCGCCCGCCAGTTCCCCCGCCAAAAATTCGGCCCGCACGCCGTGCGATCGGCAACGCGCCAAAACCTGATCGACCGTGTCGGACCGCTCGCGGCCATGCACCAACACGTGCGCCCCGGCCCGCGCGAACGCCTCGGCGATGGCGCGGCCGACGCCTTGCGAGGCGCCGGTCACCAAGGCTGAATGTCCCCGCAAATCGATCATCCCAGGTTTCGCTTTCCGTTGTCACCGAGCGGTCGATGTGGCGTTTAACGCCTCGGCCCACCGCCTATTGCTTCGCCGGAATCTCGCCGCAAATGGCCAGCGCCATCAGCGGATAGGCGGTCCCGCTGTAAGTGATGTAGTGCCATGAATCGGTATTCAACGACCGGGTCCACCAGCGGCCCGATTCGCGCTGATTCTTCTTTAGCCATTCGACGCCCCGCTGCAAACGAGGATCTTTCGCGTCGACGCCGGTCGCTCGCAAAACGATGATCGCGAGCCCCGTTTGATGGCCGTCGCTGGCGGGGTTCGAGAAGTCGGGCTCATCGCGAAGCTTTTTGGCGCGGTTGCCGCCGCCCCATGCCTCCGGCGCGGCGAAATTGCGGATCGACCAGCCGCCATCGGGGCGCTGGTGGCTCCAGAGGACTTCGGCGAGCTTCGCTTGCTGTTCCTTGGAAACCAAATCCGGCATCCGCGTCGACGCCCACAACAGAAGCACTCGGCTGTAGTCATGCAGCGGCGGCGTGTTTACCAGATAATCCTTCAGCTTTTGAACGGCCGCCTTCTGCTG
>JBJTOW010000850.1:0-6671 GCA_046074805.1 Planctomycetota bacterium
CCTGAGACCGGCATGTCCGGGGCGTCATCGCGAGTCACTCCTTTTATCCGACCGGTAACTCGTGGCGGCAGTTACGAGTCGGAAACCGCCGCCTTGTTGCGTTCCACCGCGAAGAGAACGCACTTTCCCGAATCGCCACCCGAGCCCGACTGTGGCCTGCGTGTCGTTTGCCGCCTCAAGGCGACCGCCCAGCGGCCGACTCGCTCGAAACGCGACGAGTCGGGATTTGATCCAATGATCTCCCGCGACACGGCATTGAACGGCTGGGGGTTTCCCGGCGGGAATGTCGAAAACGTGGACGGTGTGCTTGTTGAGTCGATTGGAGCTGGCAGCGATTGGGGAAGCGTGTGGTACGGAAGGCACGGCGCTCTCCGCGATTTCGAACTGCGCTGCGACATGCGGGTTGAGGGGCCGGTCAACGAGTGCGTGATGCTGTTCCGCGCCAACGTCTTGGAAACCTCCTGGGAGACGGGCTCGCATTACCGCTTCCATTTGGCGGGCGATCGAGCGGGCTGGCTGTACCGGTCCTCGCCCGGCGTAACCGACACGATCGCTGTCGCGCCCGCCGAATTGCTCGCGCAACTGCGCTTCGATACTTGGAATCGGCTGGCGATCCGCTGCGAAGGCCGTCGCGTTCGGATTTGGATGGCGGACGAGTTGGCGATCGACCTCACCGACACCATGCCGAAAGTCTGCCTTCAAGGTCCGCTGTCGTTCTTGCTGCGTGGTTCACCCGACGGTTCGCGCCGCACGGCCCGCTTTCGCGATTTACGGATTCGTCTCTTGGACTCGTCCATCGCCGCGCCCCCGAAGCCTCTGGAATGGACCATGGGCTTACAAAATCTACCTCGCCTTGCGACCCCTCAGGAGCGTTCGCCATGAAGTCCGCCATTCTTGCCTTGTTCGGAATTATTTTGACGCTGAGTGCGTTGGCGACTCAGGGAATCAGTCGAGCGATCGGCGCCGAACTGACTCCGGTCGAGCGAAAATTTGTCGCTCGGCTTTCGGCTGGCGTTATCGTCGGCGGCAAGATGCTCTTGCCTCCCGATCCAAACCTCGTGGAATTGGACGCGTTCGCCGAAACCGGCCCCGAGGATCTCAGGCCGGCGGCCGCCCTGGACTTGATTTCCTGGGCGATGGCGCGGCGGCTCTCGACCAGCGCGGAGTCCGCCTGGAAGGCGGCCGAAGCGGACGGCCAAATGGGTCTCTACCAAAAATGGCTCGAACGGGCCGCGCTCCATTTCGACACCAACTACCGCAAACACTTCCCGTTTCCACTCGATGAATTCATCGTGGGCGGAGCGCGGTCGGCGAACTTCGTCAAGGATATGCAGATGACCCAGCGTTCCCGAACGCGGTTGAAAGCCGTCGCGGGAGAATTGCGATCCAAAACGTGCTCGGAACTCAAGAAAGCGTTCGAGCAGCGGGGCCAAGCGGCGGGGTTGCGCGACGTCGATCCTCGCGCTGACTCGACCATGCTTATGGAGATTTCCGAAGCCCAATCCGGTTCGCTGATGGCGAACCTTACCAGTCGCGCGTCCAAACCGCTCACCAATGTCATCGTCATTTCGCATGCCACCATGACGCCGTTTGAGCCTAAGGTTCCCGAAGCGGCGAAAATGCTGCGCGGACTGAACGATGTCGCTGGCTCGTTGGTCAAAGGGCAAGGCGCCAATAGCGATGTCTACCAAGACAATGTGCTGTTGGATCAGTGGTTCATGGGGCGCGATACGGTTTCGATGGTCTTCATGCCCACGCTGGCGCCACGGCAGAAGATCTCCATTCCGGTTTGCCCCAGCGATTCCGGTGAGTGCGCCTTGCGTTGCTCGGTCGCCATCTACTGCGATGAATTCATGATTCGTGAGATGCCGGTGCTCGGACTCGTGGCGTGGCAACGCAAAGATGTTGCGAGCCGCTTGCGGCGAGGATCTACGGCGTTCGATGACGGCAAGCCGCGGGTCGTCGCCGACAACGCCTATGAGCAGACGTTCCAACGCGCTCGCAGCGCCGCCAAAAAATAAGGCGTCGATTTCGACCCGCGTTTTGGGAGGTCCCCGACATGGTTTTCGATCGGCGAGGGTGTGCGATGGAATTCAGAGCCTGTTGCTTCGGGCTGATTTGCGGTGTCGGTGCAATGGTCTTCGCTGCAAGCGTCGCGGCGCAGCCCAACGGCTCCGAGCGGAACTCCGTGGGCCGCCGCAAAGCCGGGGAAAACTCGGCTGGCGGCGGTGGCTCCGAACAAGGCGCGGCCGTAGTCGCCGACGTTCAAAGTGGTCCAATCAAGGCTCGCCAGGTCGATGCGGCGGCGTTTTCTCCAACGCAGGAGGAACTCTATCTCGTTGCCGTCGCCGACCGCCTGTTGTCGCAGATTCCCAAACTGTCCGAATCGCCAGCCACAGCGCCCGAAGTTCGCCATTTCGTCGGTCGCTGCCAACAGTTTCGCGATTACTCGAGGAAGCGTGGTTATGACGCGGCGCTCGCCGCGCGCTTCGATGAGTTGCCTGGAGTACTCGCGCAAATGGCCAAAGAACACTCGACACGCTCGATGGCCGTCAATGAAGCCACAGCGCGCATTCGCGAGGCCGTGCGGCAGCGTCGCGAACAGAAAGAGCGGAATCAACTTGGCATCATCGGTGGTCTGGGGCTTTTCGTTCTTGGCAGCTTGCCAACTTATACCAATGTCCATGACCCGATCACGGGAGCGACGCTGATCGTGGAAACCGGGCCGCTAAGCCCGGAGGTCAGCGACTATGGATTGAGCACTTTTTTGAGTGGGCTGACCGCTGAAATGTCTGGCCAATCGCAACTCGAAGCGTCGCGGTCGGTGACGGATGAGGCTTTGCGACGGCTGCTGGAGAGCTCCTTAAATCGCGACGCCGCCATGCTTGCCGAACGTCGCGGGGATATCGAAAAAATGTACGCCGCCCGGATGCAGGGGGAGAAGCCGCCGCGTTTGCCGCTGCCCGAGGAAAAAGCTGGCCGTCCGGTGTCCAAAGAGGGTGGCGGCGCCGACGACGGATTGAAGAAAGTCGTCGACGCGCCCGGACCGGCGGTTAGTCTGCGGGATGTGTTAACCAAGCGGCAGATGAAGACTCCACCCGTAAATCCCAACGTGGAGGCGCGTCGCCGTGAAACGTTATCACGAAAACACCTCGAAGAAATACTCGCCGCCCAAGAGTCGCGCGCCGCCGTGCTAAGAAGGCATCTCGGCAAGCACGAACCATTTTCCGCGGCGGCGGTCGTGAGCCTCAAAGGGATGATTCAAACGCCCGGCGACAAACGGATCGAGCAGTGGTTTCAAGACGGCGAGCGTATTGCGAAGATGGCGGGTTATCTTCCCGCCGGGGAGGCGTTCGATGGCGAACGCGCGGAGATGTTGGGGATCGCCAGCGATCTGATTTTGCGATCCGCTCAGCTGGAGGTGGGCCCACGAAGCTGGCGGGATTTGGCGTCCGAAAAGGCGGCCGCCGCGCTGCCGATCATCGAAGCCGCGTTGCGGTTCAACCCAGCCGATGCGGCGGGAATTCTTCGCGAACAAAAGGCGCTCGCCTGCTGCCTCTCTGGCCGTATCGCCACCGGCTACGCGGTCGCCGCCTCGCTTCGGCCGGTGCGGGGCGAGTCGCAGCGTTTCCGTTTTCTGATGGCCCGCGCCGCTTACCTTTCGGGACGTTCCGACGAAGCGATTTCCGACGTGGCGTTCGGCATCGAGCAACTCGGAGCGACCGACATTTCGCCCATGCGCAATTGTCCAGATCTGCCGCGCGAGTCGCCGCGTTTCCGTGAATTGACAATGCTTCAAGTGGAAGGCGTTTGCCGGTCGGGATTGAGCGGCGGCGCGGTAGTGGTCACCAATCGTTCAAAATTCCCGCTGACGAATGTGCGAGTGCAACTCAGCCACCCCACACGGGCTGGCCGGAAAACCACCGAGGCGTACGTTCCGCGATTGCCGCCGGGCGAGGAATGCGAAGTGGAATACGACCCCAATTTCATTCGCGATGTCAGCGCCGGAGCCAAAAAGAATCCGGATCTCGGCACGATTGTGGTGAGCTCCACGCAGGGACGCGGCACTGCCACTGTCAAGTAGCTCGCCGCGCATAGCAACCGCACCGCCGAAACGCTTCGGCGCCGAGTTGCCGCCAAGTCGCGTCGCCCATGGAACGGCTGCCCGTCCCGGATGCTGCGGTTACACGGAATCCCGGTCTATAATCTCCGCCCTTGCTGGGGCCGACAGGCGTTCGTGGAACGCGGGGCCGCCCGGCTCGGTTCCTGTCAACATGGAGAGACTGGCGATGGCGGTGCGTGGGTATGGTAGGGGCGGTTGGCGAGCCTTGCTGGCCGCGGTGGCGGCGCTCGTGGCGATTCCCGGAGCAGCGGCGCGGGGCGATGTGAAGTTGCCGAACATCTTCGGCGATCACATGGTGTTGCAGCAGGGCCAGAAAAACAGAATCTGGGGTGTGGCGGACGCTGGCGAAGCGGTCTCGGTCGCTATCGGCGGCCAAACGCACGCCACCAAAGCGGGCGACGATGGCAAATGGCACGTGACGCTCGAAGCGCTGCCGGTCGGCGGGCCACACGAGCTGTCCATTCAGGGCAAGAACACCGTGAAGTTCACGGATGTGCTCGTCGGCGAAGTTTGGGTCTGCTCGGGCCAATCCAACATGCAGTGGTCGGTCAACGCCGCGAACGATCCGGATTTGGAACGCGCCGCGGCCCGGTTCCCGCGGATCCGCATGGTCAACGTGCCGCAAGTCGGCACGCAGGACCCGCAATGGAACTTCCAAGGCAAATGGCAAGTCTGCTCGCCCGATACGGTCGGCAGCTTCTCGGCGGTCGGCTATTTCTTCGGACGCCAGTTGCACCAAACGCTGGATGTGCCGGTCGGCTTGATCAACAACGCGTGGGGCGGTTCGGCGTGCGAGGCTTGGGTGCGGCGGGACCTGTTGGCCGCCGACTCGAAATACAAATCGCTCCTGGAAGGTTGGACCCAACGCGAAGCGCAATTCGAGGCCCTATCGAAGAAGGCCGACTTGACCGAAGACGAGAAAAAGCAGCTCAATGGCCTGCGGGGCCCAATGGCGGGCAATGCCCGGCCCGCGAACATCTACAACGGTGTGCTCAAGTCGCACCTCGGTTATGGCATCCGCGGAGCGATCTGGTACCAGGGCGAGTCGAACGCGGGCCGTGCCTACCAGTACCGCGATCTGTTTCCGCTGATGATTGACAGTTGGCGGAAGGAATGGGGACAGGGAGACTTTCCGTTCTATTGGGTGCAACTGGCCGACTTCCGGGCCGAACGCCCTGAACCGGCGGAGAGCGACTGGGCCGAACTGCGCGAGGCGCAAACGATGACCATGTCGCGGCTGCCGAACACCGGCGAAGCGGTGATCATCGACATCGGCGAAGGCAAAGATATCCACCCGAAGAACAAAGTCGATGTCGGTCGGCGGCTAGCCCGCTGGGCGCTCGCGAAAGACTATGGCGTGAATATTCCGTTCCAGAGCCCGCGTTTCAAGTCAGCGGAGACGAGTGGCGGCAAAATGACGCTCGCCTTCGATCACGTGGGCGGAGGCTGGCGGCCGTTCGATGTGGCCGAACCTCGCGGATTCGCGATCGCTGGCGAGGATCGCAAGTTCGTCTGGGCGTCCGCCAAAATCCTGCCTGACGGCCGGATCGAGGTATGGAGCGACAAAGTCGCCGCTCCGGTCGCCGTGCGCTACGCTTGGGCGGACAACCCGGTGTGCAATATGTTCAGCGCGAACGGTCTGCCGCTGACACCGTTCCGTACCGATGACTGGCCGGGCATCACCTTCGGCAAATAGCGTTGCCGCGTGTCGATTCGCGGTCGCGTACTGGGCGGCGGAAGAAGATGGGGCGTCGCCAGCGCGTAAACAAACCTCCGCCGGACCAAAGTCCGGCGGAGGCCACACGGTTGGCGTCGAGGAACGCCGAGGATGTGCGTTACTTGCTCTTGAAATCCAGGTTCCACCAACCGTCGTCCCATTTCAGCGTGACTTTACGCCAGCCGAGCGGAACTTGCGGGTACGGATAGAACGGTCCGATGTACGGCCAAGCGGAGGGCGAGTACTGTTTCGGATAGGTCACCGCCGCGTAGTTGGGATGCGAAGCATAGCTCGGCCACGCATACCCAGGCATGTTCGGGTGGTCATAGCGAGCCGGAGCGATTCCCACTCCCGGGCCGGGAGCGTGCATTGGCATCGGCGTCTCTGGACCAGCGATCGGACCCGCCCCTTGCATTTGGGCGATCATCGACGGATGAGCACCCGCCGAAGGCGCGAACGCCAACGGGCGATTAGGAACGCGGCCAGCCACTGCGGCCGGCGCGGCCACCGCGGGACGTGGAGCCGGACCAACTCGCAGCGGCACCGCCGAGTAGCCGGGGACCGCCGGCAGCGGGCCAGGAGCCGCGCCCCGAGCGACCGCCGTGCCGATTGGCGCTGGTTCGCCCACTTGCGTGAGGACCGAACGGGGCGCGGGCGTCGGTTCGCCAGCCACCGGGCCCGTTCCGCTTACCATGCTGACGCCCGTGCCAACCATCGAGGCTGGAACGGCAGGTGCCGAGGCGGTGCGAATCTTTAGATCGTTGACGACTTGCTTCACACCAGGCACGCGGCGCACCGTCTCGATCACCAACTTGTGCTGAGTTGGATTGC
>JBJTOW010000851.1:0-15588 GCA_046074805.1 Planctomycetota bacterium
TAGAGGCTGGCGTCGCCCGCGTACAGCTGCGTGTGCGCGTCATTGCAGAAGACCTCGCCCTGGAGCAGGCCACGCAGATCGGCCGCGGCACACGTCCGATGTCGTCGCGGCGGTGAAGTACGCCGCCGAGCATCACTTGCCGATTCATGCCCGCGGAGCCGGTTCCGGGTTGGCGGGTGAATCGCTTGGACCGGGCCTAGTGATCGATTTTGCGCACTCGATGCGCCGCATCGTCGAAGTGCGGGAAAATTTCGCGCGAGTGCAGCCAGGTGTTGTCCACGCGCAGCTCAACCGGGCTTTGGCGCCCCGCGGTCTCCTGTTCGGCCCTGATCCGGCGATGTCTTCCGTGACGACTATGGGCGGAGTGTTGGCGATCAACGGCGCCGGTAGCCATTGGTTGCGGTACGGGTCGGCCCGCGAACGGGTTGAAAGCCTGCAAATCGTGCTCGCGGACGGCACGGTGATCGAGGCGGGCAGGCATCCGGTCGATGAGATCACGGCGAATCTTTCCGCCGATCACGATCATGTCGGTCTGGGCCAAATAGCGGGACGCGGGACGGCATCGCACGAATCATTAGGAGCCGAGCGTCTTTCGCGAAACGTGGACTTGGCCGCTGGCCCTTCATCCCCTGTTTCTTCGCTCACCAGTCTGTCGACAGCGTCGCAAGCGTCGCAATCTCGATTGGAATTGCTTACCAGCGAATTGACGCGATTGATTGGCCGCGAGTCGGCGGTGATACGAGCGCATCGTCCGCGCAGTCTCGTGAATCGCTCGGGGTATCACCTTTACGACATTCATCATGGAGGGCACATCGACCTGGCGCGGATGCTGGTCGGGTCGGAGGGAACGCTCGGGCTGATCACGGAAGCGACCGTGCGGCTCGACCCGTTGCCGCCGTTCCGCGGCGTCGCGCTGCTGTTCTGCGATCGGCTGGAAGCGGCGGCCCGAGTCGCTTTGGAGGCCGCGAAACTGGGCGTTAGCGCCTGCGATCTACTCGACCGACGCCTCTTGAGCATCGCTCGGGAATTGGACGACGGGTTTGGAACATTGATTCCGGTGGACGTGGAAGCGATCGTGCTCGTCGAGCAATCGGGCGACGATCCGCGGCGGATTCGCGACGACCTAAGGCGGGTGATCGACCGAGTGCAAAAGGTTCAAAAGTGGGCCTTCGACAGCCGGTTGGCGATGGAGGCGGATGAGGTCGAATTCTTCTGGCGTTTGGCGACCCAAGTCGTTTCGCGGCTGTACAGTCTTCGCGGCCCGACGCGGCCGCTGCCGTTCGTCGAAGACTTCGCGGTTCCTCCCGAGGAACTGCCCGACTTTTTCCCCCGTCTCCAACAGGTGCTGAAAACGCATCAAACGACGGCCACTGTCTTCGGACATGCGGGCCATGGCCAACTGCATATCCGCCCGTTTCTGGACATACAGAATCCCGAGGACATGCGGCGGATGCCGCTATTCGCCGCCGATCTGTATCGCGAAGTGTTGGCGGTTGGCGGCACGATCAGCGGCGAGCATGGCGACGGGTTGTCGCGCAGCTGGTTTGTGCGCGAGCAGTACGGTCCGCTCTATTCCGTGTTCCGCGCGGTGAAGAATCTGTTCGACCCGCTCAATGTGCTCAATCCGGGCAAGGTTGTCGCCGACGCTCCCCAACCGCTGATCGCCAATTTGCGTTTGGTTCCCGAGCCGGCCCCGAATCTCGTGCGGCTCGAATTGAACTGGGACCAGGACGAGTTGTCGCAGGCCGCTTTGTCATGCAATGGTTGCGGACATTGCCGGTCAACGCAGGACGAAGTCCGCATGTGTCCCATCTTTCGGTTCGCCCCTCGTGAGGAAGCGGCTCCGAGGGCGAAGGCCAATTTGGTTCGCGCCGTGCTTTCCGGGCGTTTGCCGGCGGCTGAAATGGGCGGCGAAGCGCTCAAGGCCGTCGCTGACCTATGCGTGAACTGCCACCAGTGCCGTGCCGAGTGTCCGGCGAACGTAGACATTCCTAAATTAGTGTTGGAAACGAAGGCCCAGTTCGTCGCGCAGCGCGGGTTGCCTTCGTCCGATTGGCTGCCGACGCGCCTCGACACGCTCGCCTACTGGGCCGGATGGCTGCGGCCGCTCACCAATTGGGCCTTGGGCAATTCCCAGGCCCGCTGGCTCATGGATAAGTTGTTTGGGCTAGCGCAGGGGCGGAAGCTGCCCCGATTGGCGGCCCGCAATTTCCTCCGCGTCGCTGCCCGGAATCGCTGGACTACGCCGCCCCGGCACTCGGGTCCCCGAGTGCTCTACTTCGTCGACACCTACGTCAACTGGTTCGACCCGCAACTCGGCGAAGCCGTCGTGCGAGTGCTCGACCACAACGGCGTCGCCGTGTTCGTCGATCCCGACCAGGAATCTTCGGGAATGCCCACCCTGACCGCCGGCGACATCGAACGGGTGAAAGGACAAGCGCGCCGCAACATTGACCGGCTCGCCGAAGCGGTTCGGCAAGGTTTCACGATCGTGACCAGCGAACCGTCCGCCGCCTTGTGTCTGACTCGCGAATATCCCAAGCTGTTTTCCGATGACGACACGCTGCTCGTTGCCAAAAACACGGTCGACGTTGTCGCCTATCTGTGGCGGATGCACCAAGCTGGCAAACTTGAATTGGATCTTCGGCCGCTCCCGACCACGGTTGGCTACCATCAGCCATGCCACCAGCGGGCGCTCTATGGCGATCCGATCGGCGCGCAGTTGCTGCGGTTGATTCCCGGCGTGACCGTCCAGGCGCTGGAGGCTGGCTGTTCCGGCATGGCTGGCGTTTTCGGACTTAAGCGGTCGAACTTTCGGGCCAGTTTGCGGGCCGGTTGGAACATGATCACGGCGCTGCGACGGCCGGCGTTGATCATCGGCGCCTCCGAATGCAGCGCGTGTAAGTTGCAGATGGAGCAGGGGACCACCAAGCCAACTGTCCATCCTCTTAAAATGATGGCGTTGGCCTATGGCCTCATGCCAGAACTGGCCCGCAAACTGCAAGAACGTGGCGAACCGCTCCGCGTCACCTAGCGAACTCCACCACGCCATTGAGATAATCCGCCATGAAAATCCATATCCGCGTCTTCGCTGGACTGAAGGAGCGGCTCGGTGGCGAGCGAGTCGAATTGGATTTGCCCAACGACGCGACGGTCGCCCAGGCTCGGTCCGCGTTGGCGGCCGCTTACCCCGCCGCCGCGCCGCTCGTGCAACGCGCCCTGTTCGCCACGGAATCCGATTATTTGACCGACGCCCAGCCGGTGCCCAGCACCGGCGAAATCGCCTGTATCCCGCCCGTCAGCGGCGGCTAGGACCAACGCCTCGCCGCCTCACCTCGATCCGCCCGCAATCCGCCGCCCACCCTAAACTGCCCACTGCCCACTGCCCACTGCCCACCGACGACTGCCTACTGCCTACTGCCTACCAACAACTGACAACCGACAACCGACAACCGACAACCGACAACCGCATTTCCATGATCGAACTGGTTCGCGAAAAGATCGACTCGCAAGCGGTGCTTGACGCTGTCGCCACGCCGGCGGCGGGCGCGATTGTGTTGTTCTTGGGGACCACTCGCGAATGGACCAAGGGCCGCCGCACCTTGTGGTTGGACTATGAATGCTATCCGGAACTAGCCAATCGCAAATTGGAGGAATTGGAAGCGGAGGCGCGTCGTCGATGGCCGATCGTCGATTGCCGCATCGTTCATCGGCTTGGTCGCGTCGAACTAGCAGAGGCCAGTGTCGCTGTGGCGGTTAGCTCCCCGCACCGACGCGACGCCTTCGAAGCGGGCCAATGGCTGATCGACACCTTGAAGGAGGTTGTTCCGATCTGGAAACAAGAACACTGGGAAGATGGTTCCGCCGAATGGATCCATCCGAGCGTTTGAACCAGCCGATGCCGAGAGCCATGACGTACGAACCGCAACTCGAAAAAACCACCAAGACCGCCCCGATCGGTGTCGCGTTGAACGCGCCCTCGACGCCGATTGCCGCCGTGACATCGGCGTCGGCCACGCTATCCGCGTCATCCGATCCGGCCGCGCTATCCGCTTCGGCCTCGCCACCCGCCTTGGTTGCCCAGCGGCTCGTCGACCGTTTTGGCCGAGTGCACACAAGTTTGCGGGTGAGTGTCACGGACCGCTGCAACATCCGCTGTTTTTACTGCATGCCGAACGAGAACATCCAGTTTCGCCCGAGGGAGGAACTGCTGACATTCGAGGAGATCGAACGGTTTGTTCGGGTGAGTGCGGGTTTGGGCGTGGGGAAGCTGAGGCTTACGGGCGGTGAACCGCTTGTGCGACGCGACCTATCGGTGCTCGTGGCTCGATTGGCGGCGATCGAAGGCATCGAGGAAATCGCGCTGACGACGAATGGCATTTTGCTGGAGGAACAAGCGGAGGCGCTCCGCAAGGCGGGTTTGACGAGGCTCAATGTCAGTTTGGACGCGATGAGTGAAGCGACGTTTCAGAAGATCGCGCGGCGCGAGGGGCTGGCTCGGGTATTCGCGGGCATCACCGCCGCTCGCCAGGCCGGTTTCCGTCGCATTCGCCTTAACGCGGTGGCGATTCGTGGCATTACCGAATACGAGATCGTGCCGCTCGCCCGCTATGCCCGCGAGCAGGAATGCGAGTTGCGGTTTATCGAATTCATGCCGCTTGACGCCGAGCAACGTTGGGACACGTCGCAAGTGCTCACAGGCGATGAGATACGGCGGCGGTTGGAGGCCGAATTCGGGCCGCTGCGAGCCGCCCCACGGCCCGACCCGAGCCAACCGGCCAGCGACTTTGAGTTCGCCGACGGAGTTGGCGGCATTGGTTTTATCAATCCGGTTAGCCAACCGTTTTGTGGTGACTGCAACCGGCTCCGGATCACAGCGGAGGGCCAGATCCGCAACTGTCTGTTTTCCACGGCTGAATGGGATGCCCGCGCGGTGCTGCGTGGCGGTGGCGACGATGAGCATCTAGCGCGAATGATCGTCGATTGCGTGGCCGCCAAGAAGGCCGGTCACGGGATTGACTCGCCCGAGTTCATTCGGCCTGAGCGTTCGATGTACCAGATTGGCGGGTGAGGGCATGGAAGGCGGGAACGCGGCGTTGCGCGGTCACCACAACGCGGAGCCGCGCCGAATGTATCTGGACAATGCCGCCACGACTTGGCCCAAGCCGGACGTCGTTTGGCGGGCGATGGATCGCTATCAACGCGAGAACGGCGCGGCGGCTGGCCGCGGGGCGTACCGCCACGCTCTGGACGCCCAACGAATCGTGATGGAAGCCAGACGCGGAGTGGCCCGTTTGCTGAACGCCAGCGATCCACGGCGAGTGGTGTGGACGGCGAATTGCACGGACGCGCTTAATCTCGCGTTGCACGGCTACTTGCGTCCCGGCTGTCACGTGGTGACGACGGAGAACGAACACAATTCGGTGCTGCGGCCCTTGCGATGGTGGAGCGACCGATATGGTGTGCGGGTATGTTTCGCGCCGGTCGACGCGGCCGGCTTTGTCCGTCCCGCGTCGCTCGCTTCCCTGATCCGCGACGACACGCGGCTTGTGGTGGTCAACCATGCCTCGAATGTGACAGGCGCTTTGCAGCCACTGGGCGAACTGGCCGCGATTGTCGCCGCTCAGGGGCGCGCGGCGTTGCTTGTCGACGCGGCTCAGACGCTCGGACAGGTTCCGTGGGAACTGGACTCGGACTCCCGCTTGCTCATCGCCGCCGCTGGCCATAAAGGGCTGCTCGGACCGCTTGGCATCGGCTTGCTATACATCGGTCCTGGGTTGGAAAGCGAACTGCTGCCTGTGCGGCAGGGCGGAAGCGGCACGGATAGCGAGCGGGCGACTCCGCCGGACTCGCTGCCGGAACGCTTCGAGGCTGGAAATCTGAATGTTCCCGCACTCGCGGGACTGCTCGCGGGAATGGACTTTATCGAACGCCACGGAGTTCCCTCGATAGCGGCTCATCATCGCGAATTGGGAAACTTGTTAAGGGCTGGGCTGGCGGCGATCCCTGGGGTTCGCGTCCTGGGTCCGGCTGTCGATTCGCCGAGTGTGGGCGTGGTCAGTTGCGTGGTGGAAAGCTTTGAACCGCACGAGTTGGCCGCGGTTTTGGATGCGGAGTTTGGCATCGAGGCGCGGGCCGGTCTGCACTGCGCGCCGCGGATTCACGCGGCGTTGGGTACCCAGGAACTTGGTGGGGCCATCCGCTTCAGTGTCGGTTTCGCCACTACCCCGTTCGAGATGGAGGCGACAGTGTCCGCGATCCGAACTATCGTCGGCGGATAAGCTCGGCAAGCCAGCATCGTCCACCATCGGCGTTACGGAAACGAATGCTGTGGCTCAGTGCTTTAGCCGAGCTTTTTTCCGGGTAAGGCAACAGGTAAGACAAACTTCCCGAGCATGATGCCGGGTGGCACTTTCCCGGACCGTTACCTTGAAAAATCGGGGCGGCGGGTCATACTTACGCCATGGTCAATCGCAACCGCCTTTCCTTTGCTTTTCGCTTTTACTTTGGAGGCACCCGTTCCAACGGGGCTTGCGGAGGCCGGTGATCGACCGCGCCAGCTTGATCAAGCTTTACCCGCGAGCCGTTTGGTTTCGCGGGTTTTTTTGTTTTTGGGGACCTACTTTGTCCGGCACAAGTTGCCGTACTTTCCGGGAGCCGTTCGATGATCGTCGTCATGGAAAGAAACGCCACCAAGGAACAGGTCGAGCACATGGTCCAGCGAGTGGAATCGCTGGGCTTAAAATCGCATGTCATCGTGGGAGCCGAACGCACGGTGATCGCCGCGATCGGCAACAAACGACCCGAGACGCGGCAATCGCTCGAAAGCGGGCCGGGGGTTGCTGAAGTGGTTCCCATCCTCGCCCCTTACAAGGTGGCCAGCCGCGAAGTGAAACCGGAACCGACCCAGGTGCGAGCTGGCAGTTTGACGGTCGGGGCCGGCGTGCTCGGCGTGATCGCCGGACCGTGTTCCGTCGAAAACGAAGCGCAGATCGTCGAGTCGGCTCGGGCGGTGAAAGCGGCCGGGGCAACGGCGCTTCGCGGCGGAGCGTTCAAGCCGCGAACCAGTCCTTATAGTTTCCAAGGACTCAAGGAAGACGGCCTTAAAATGCTGGCCACCGCGCGCCAGGAAACGGGGCTCGCTATCGTGACGGAGGTGATGTCGACCGAGGACGTGGAATTGGTCGCCAAGTACGCCGATGTGCTCCAGATCGGCGCCCGCAATATGCAAAACTATCGCCTGCTTGAGGCTGTTGGCCACACTCGCACGGCCGTCCTGCTGAAACGCGGGCCAGCCGCCACGATGGAGGAACTTCTGCTGGCGGCCGAATACATCCTGAACGAAGGGAATTCCCAAGTCATGCTGTGCGAACGCGGCATTCGCACCTTCGAATCCCACACTCGCTTCACGCTGCCGCTGGCGTCGGTTCCCTACCTTCACCACAAGACCCACTTGCCGGTGGTTGTTGACCCAAGCCATGGCACGGGCCATACCTATCTGATCCCGGATATGACTTTGGCGAGTGTCGCGTCTGGGGCGGACGGGCTAATCCTCGAGGTCCACCCCGATCCTGAGAGAGCGATGAGCGACGGTTATCAATCGCTGAACTTCCCTCAGTTCGCCGAACTCATGGAACGTTGCCGTCGAGTCGCCGCCGCTGTCGGTAAAACGATGGTTTAGCCAAACCCGGATAACGGAACTCGCTTCATGACAGGCGATCCCGCCACCGATGACGACTCGCTAGCCAGTTTTTTCCCCGGCGTTGGGGCGACAGCGGACGCCGACGCGCGCTTGGATGCGCTCGTCCGGCCAACCGGCTGGCGGAATCCGCAACCTGCGAACCGATACCACCTTGTCGTGATCGGCGCGGGAACAGCGGGACTGGTCGCGGCCGCTGGCGCCGCGTCGCTAGGGGCACGGGTCGCGTTGATCGAACGGTCACGGATGGGCGGCGATTGTTTGAACCACGGCTGTGTGCCATCGAAGGCGCTCCTGGCGTCAGCGAAAGCGGCCGCCTTGCTTCGCAATGCGGCGGCCTCCCCGCTCGAGTCGACCGTGAAAACTTCTCAGGAAAGGGCGACAGAAAAGCGGGCGGAAAGAGACGCGGAAAGAAACGCGGAAAGACGCGCGCAAACACCAGCGGAAGATTCTCCGGAATCGGTATTTTTCCCATCGCCTGGGGCAGCGGATTCGTTCGAGCCATTTAGCGACTTTCCCGCGGTAATGCGACGCATGCGGGAACTGCGGAGCCGCTTGGCCGCGAATGATTCGGCGACCCGGTTCCTCGGATTGGGTGTTGATGTCTTTTTCGGCGCGGCGCGGTTCGCCGATCGAGAAACGATCTGTGTTGGCGAGTCGCGGTTGCGGTTCCGGCGAGCATTGATCGCTACTGGCGCTCGCGCTGCGATGCCGGCGATTCCCGGCTTGTCCGACGCCGAGCCTCTTACCAACGAATCTTTGTTCGACTTGCGTCAGCTTCCCCGGCGTTTTGCCGTGATTGGGGCTGGGCCGATCGGCTGTGAAATGGCTCAAGCATTCGCGCGTTTTGGCGCGTCGGTGTTGCTGGTGGAAAGCGGGCCCGGCGTCTTGCCGCGTGAGGACCGCGACGCGGCGTCGGTTGTGGAGCGTTCGCTTCAACGCGACGGCGTGAAATTCCGCCTGTCCGCCACCGGACTTCGTGTCGACCGAGCGGACGGCGCATCGGTGAGTAGTGCGTCGGCGAGTAGCGCGTCGGCGAATCGCGGTGGTTGGACGATTCGCGGCCGGGGACCGGACGGCGCGTGGGAATCGACCGTTGACCGGATACTGGTGGCGACGGGCCGTCGGCCGAACATCGAAGATTTGAACTTAGATGCGGCGGGCATCGCGTCTGGCCCCTATGGCGTATCGATCGATGATTTTCTTCGCACTTCTAATCGTAGGGTTTACGCGGCGGGCGATGTCTGTTCTTCCTACCGTTTTACGCATGCCGCCGACTTTATGGCCCGAGCCGCTTTGAGGAACGCTCTGTTTTTCGGGCGAACCCGGCTTTCCTCGCTGGTGATTCCATGGTGTACCTACACCGATCCGGAAGTTGCGCGAGTCGGGCTTTCGGAAAGGGAGGCGGAGGAGGCCAACGTCGCGATCGATACGCTCGTGCAACCACTGGCCGACGTCGATCGCGCGGTGCTGGAGGCGCCGCCGTTTCTCCACGATGCGGCCGATCGGCTATTCACGAGCGATGGGCCGGACGGTTTTGTGAAGGTGCTTGTGCGACGCGGAACCGACCGAATCGTCGGCGCGACGCTTGTGGCCCCACACGCCGGAGAAATGATCGGCGAAGTGACGGTCGCCATGCAGTACCGCCTCGGACTGGGTAAGCTCGGCAACACCATTCACCCGTACCCGACGGTCGCCGACGCCATTCGCAAACTGGGCGACCAATACCAAAGACGCCGACTGACGCCGGGCGTCCGCGCGATGTTTCGACAATGGTTTGGCTGGTGGCGCTAGCGGCCCGCTTTACTCGGCGGATGGTAGGGCTACGATATCGGTCATGAGAACCTTTGGACGATTGCTCCAGCAAGGCGCGTTGGTGATCCTGCCGCTGGCGATGCTGATGGAACTTACCGACGCCCTTGGCCGGGACGTAGGTGTAAGTGATATGGTGATTATGCTGGTGTTTGGCGTGCTCGCGTTTGTGTTGGGCCGCACGCTCGAAGGGTTCGCCAACCGAGGGTCATGACGGCTGCTGATCGCTTGTAGGTTCGCCCCTCATTTCGGTGCCACGTGTTGTCTTCCTGGGCCCGTCAATCCGTGTCGAGTTTCCGCCACGTTGGCAGACGCGGCGTTGTCCGGCCAATTCGGGTTGGCGTTTCTGGCCGCGGAAGGACGCTGAGTAGGCCGTTTCTGGCGGCATTCGTGACCTTGGGGCTGACACTGCCTTGGCTGACACTGCCCTGGCTGACACTGCCGATTCAGGCCCAGCCGACGGAAGTGCGGATCGACTTGGCGGATGTCGCCACGTTGGCCCAATTCGCGCGGGCCGAGCAATCCGCTCGAGCGGGGTTATGGGACGAGGCTGTCGACGCGTTGTTGCGCGCTGGCGATCTTGGTGGGGAACGCCTCGTGCCGTTGCCTCCGGAAAGCGATATTCCCCACGGCCGCCATTTTCAGCGTCATATCACCGCGCATCGATTAGCGCATTTCCAACTTGCCGAAATCTTCAGGGCCCACCCCGAGACGCTTCGCATCTATCGTCGGCGGGTTGATCCCACGGCCGAACGCCTAGCCCGCGATGCTCGAGACCGGCACGACGCAGTCGCCTGGGAACCGTTGCTGAGACGCTATCCGCTTAGCACTCCGGCCGCCGCTGCTTGGGTGCGCTACGGCGAGTCGCAATTGGAGTTGGGCAACCACCACTTGGCGCGTGCCGCGTTCGAATCGCTACATCCCAACTTACGAACGCCGTTGGCCAATCGCCCACAAGCTATTCCGCCAGCCGCCGACAAACCCGTCGCCAAACAATCAGATTCCGGCCAGCTTGTCGCGGGTCCGGCAACGACCTCGTCCGATGGGTTAGGGGCTTCGACTCCGCGGACTGGACAACCGGTATCGCGGAGCTTGCCTCGGATTCCCGTTGGCCGCTCCTGGTGGGGAACCTTTGGGGCGGCCGAACGGCTCGACGAAATCGCCGCTTTCGACGCCGCGCGCGACGCCGCCGCGTCGCTCGGATCGGAACCGGAACTCTTTGTAAACGGCAAAGTTTCTCGATCTCTACCCGGGCTATTGACCTATCCCGACGGGACCTGGGCCGAGCCGGATTTGTTGGCGCGTCTGGTGGCGACTTCGATTTTGGAAGGCGATCGTGAGCGGGCTTTCTGGGAACTGGAGCGATTGCGGCGATTGTTTCCGGCCGCTCAAGGCGAATTGCAGGGGCGGCGGGGGCCGTGGCACGAACTGCTGGCTGCGTGGCTCGATGCCAGCCGAGACTGGCCGCAACCGGGACTGTCCGATACTTTTGTTCCGGCGGAACAATCGGCGCAGGCGGCACAGGTTGAAGGCACAAGGCCATCGAGTGGCTGGCCGCAGTTCGCGGGCGGCGTCGATCGACGTGGGCGGGGTATGCGGGTCGAAGACTTGGCGGGCCGGCCTCGGTGGTCGACCGGTCTTCTTCCAGTGACCATACCCAGTGTCGATGTGGCCATGGACCCGCTCGGCGGTTCGACGTCGCTCCGAGACACCTTTCCCGACACTGCGCAGCGCGCCACATCCCGGCCGCCGGATCTGCTTGCCTCCTTTCCAGTCGTGTCCGCCGGCTATTTGGCGGTGCAAGACGCTCAGGGGGTGATGGTGCGGCGAGCGGCGACGGGTGAGACGGCGTTCGGCGTCGCGGACGATGCCCGACTTTTCGCCAATCCGCTGTCGCCGCAGTGGCTTGCGCCGCGAGATGCCAGGCGGATCGGTCTGCCGCGGTTTCCGTTGGCGATTGACGGCGGGCTATTGTGGGCCTGCGTTGGTGCTCCGTGGCAATCGTTCGATCGGCCCCGGGGCGGCGATCTTCAGCCGCCGCGACTGATTGGATTAAACCTTGCGGCCGAGGGCCGCGCCGAGGCCAGTTGGAGTGTGGCAGGTGCGAATTGGGGCGCTGAGTGGTCGTGGGAGGGACCGCCCGTTTGTATCGCCGCCCGTGCCTACGCCACCCTTCGCCGCGTGGACACCGTTGAGTCGCAATCGCATGTGGCGTGCTTCGATATCGCGACCGGCCGATTGCGATGGCGGCGGTTAATCGCCGCCGCTCACTCGCCACGTCCGGCCCGCAGCCTCGAATGGTCGCGACATCTGTTGACCTGGCACGAGGATCGCCTGTTCGTGCATGCCGATGTCGGGGCCGTCGCGTGCTTGAACCCAAGCGATGGCGCGGTCGAATGGCTCGTGCGCTACCCGCGAGTTGAAAGCCCGGCCACTGGGCCGGGATCGGGTTTGGCCACTCGCGAACTCTCGCCCTGTGTTGTGGATCGTGGCGCTGTTTACGTGGCGGCAGCTGACCAGCCCGGAGTGTTCGCGCTGGAAGCCGCGACCGGCCAATTAATGTGGGCGAGCGACAGTCCGATGTTGGGAGACTGCGAGTATTTGTTGGGGATCATCGACGGCCAATTGCTGGCGGGAGGCAGGCGGCTGGCGTGGATCGACGCCGCGACGGGAAGGCTGCGGTGCCAGTTTCCAGCTGAATCGGATGCCGACGGACCGCGTGGATTTGGACGCGGTTTGGTGGCGGCCGAAGAGATTTGGTGGCCGACCCGCGATCGTTTGCTGGCGTTTTACGCTAAGCCGGTATGGGACGGTTCGCGTTGGCGCCCGCGGGCTTCGCGACAATACGACTTGCGGGCGCGGAACGCCATGGGCGGAAACCTTGCGGTGGCCGATGGGATGCTCTTCATCGCCGGACCCGATAGATTGTATGCTTTCGGGCCGTAGGCGCTTCAGCCAAACATGGAAACGCGGATGGACGATCTTGAAGCGGTGGAGCAACTGCGTGGCGCGCGTGACCGGTTGCGGGAGGAACTGGGTAAAGTGATCGTGGGACAGCGGCAGGTGATCGACGAATTGTTGATCGCTATGTTCGCGCGGGGCCATTGTCTGTTGGTCGGTGTGCCTGGGCTCGCGAAAACGCTCCTCATCCGCACATTGGCCGACGCGTTGGCGCTCAACTTCAATCGCATTCAATTCACGCCCGACCTGATGCCGTCCGACATTACGGGAACGGAGATGATTCAGGAGGATCGAGCTACCGGCCAAAGAACTTTCCGTTTCCTGCCTGGTCCGGTGTTCGCGAATGTGGTGCTCGCCGACGAAATCAATCGCACGCCTCCCAAGACCCAGGCGGCCTTGCTCGAGGCGATGCAGGAGCGGCAGGTGACGGTTGGCGGCCAGCGGCACGCATTGCCTGAACCATTTTTCGTCTTGGCGACTCAAAATCCAATCGAGCAGGAAGGCACCTATCCACTTCCGGAAGCCCAACTCGACCGGTTCATGTTCCACATTCGCGTGGACTATCCCAGCGAGGAGGAAGAGCTGCTGATCATCAAGCAGACGACCGCCGAGACGTTGGCGACGGTGTCGCGCACTCTCGACGCGACGCGGATTCTCGAATTGTCGCAAGTGGTGCGAAGGGTGCCTGTGGCCGACCATGTCGCCCGCTACGCTTTGTCGCTGGCCCGCCGCTCCCGACCCGGACAGCCGGACGCGCCGCGGTTCATCCGCGACTACGTGCAGTGGGGAGCCGGGCCCAGGGCGGGCCAATACTTGGTGCTGGGCGGAAAGGCCCGCGCGGCGTTGGATGGCCGCGCCCACGTGGAACTGGATGACATCCGCGCCGTAGCGCCGCCCGTGCTGCGCCACCGTTTGAAGACCAATTTCAATGCCGACGCTGAAGGGGTTGTGGCGGAGGAACTGATCCGCCGCCTGCTCGCTTTGCCGCCGGATAACGCCGCCGAGGATCGCCGTGACAGCCTCCCCGACCTTCTTCGATCCGCGGACGCTCGCCCGGCTTAATGGCCTCGCGCTGCGTGCCCGCCATATCGTGGAGGGCTACGTCGCCGGCTTGCATCGCAGCCCCTATCGCGGATTCTCCATCGAATTCGCCGAGCACCGCGAGTACGCGCCGGGCGACGATTTGAGATACGTCGATTGGAAAGTCTTTGGACGCACGGAAAAAATCTATCTCAAGCAGTACGAGGACGAGACGAACCTCATCTGCTACTTGCTGCTCGACACCAGCCGCAGCATGTCTTACCGCGGCCCCGGTTCCGCGCTCTCGAAGCTGGAATACGCTCAATGTTTGGCGGCGGCGCTAGCGTGGCTTGTGCTGCGGCAACAAGACTCCGTCGGGCTGGCGACATTCGACGAGGGGCCGCGGACGGTGATTCGCCCCAGCGGCAGTCCTGCGCATTGGCCCGTGCTGTTGCGGGCGCTCGAACAGGTGGAACCGGCCCCACGCTCCGATCTTGGAGCGGCGTTTGCCGCCCCGGCCGCACGGCTCGTTCGCCGTGGTGTTGTGGTGATACTCAGTGACCTCTTCGACGATCCCGCGCGGCTGTCCGCCGGTCTCCGTCAATTCCGCTTTCATCACCACGACGTCATCCTGCTTCACGTGCTGGACGGCGCCGAACTATCGTTTCCCTTCGATGACGGCAGGCGGTTTACCGGATTGGAAGGCGAGCCGGCCGCCTCAGTGGACGCCCGCGCGATCCGCGGCGCATACCTAGCGGAGATCGAAAAATTCCTCGCTGGCGTCAAGTCGAGCGCGCGCGCTCAAGGGATCGATTACCTGCTTGCGCGGACCGACCGTCCCTTCGACGAAACACTCGCGGCCTATCTTGCCGCGCGGCTCGCGAGGGTCAAACCATGACGCCGTTCGCCAGCGCTTCGCTGCTGCTGTGGGGGATCGCGGCGGCGATTCCGGTTGTAATCCACCTTTGGAGTCGTCGTCGCCACGAGGAGCACGCCTGGGCCGCGATGGCCTTTCTCATTGCGGCGATGCGCCGCCATGCCCGCCGCGCCCGCTTTCAGGAATGGCTGCTCTTAGCCATCAGGATCGCCGTCCTCGTGTTGTTCGCCGTGACGCTGGCTGATCCGCGAACCGACGGACACGCCACAGCTATGTTTCCCTTGGCGGGCGACGAACCGACGCATCATGTGCTCGTCATTGACAACTCGTATTCCATGGATCAACGGCATGGCGAGCGAACCAGTTTGGAACGCGCGCGGGAAGCCGCTTTGGCGTTGCTTAAGGCGGCTCCCCAAGGCGACGGTTTCTCGCTCGTGCTGCTAGCCGATCCGGCGACGGTGGTGCTCGGTGAGCCCGTGTTTGATACTGCCGCGGTAGCTCAGGAATTGAGCGCTCTGCGAGCTGCGCCGACCGGAGCCGATCTCGTGGCGACGCTGGCCCGCGTCCGTGAATCGCTTGCGCGATCCCGCCAGCGAAATCCCCGGCTCACCCGCCGCCATGTCGTTGTCTACTCAGATTTTGCTCGCAATACCTGGGATCCGGGAAACCAGAAAGCTGGCGACTGGCGTCGGCCATGGGAGGAGTTATCCGAAACGGCGGTAGTCGAAATGCGGGATGTTGGTCCCCGATCGACATTGGACCTTGGGAACATCGCGATCGTCGATCTTCGCTTCGCGACAGCCAGCGATTCGCCGATGGGCTCCTCGGGCGCGCACGTGAGCGGCGAAGGCCGGCTCGAAGCGGTGTTGCGGAACTTCGGGGCTCGTGAAACGACGGCGACCGTCGAGTTTCAGGTTGATGGCCAACCGCTCGCCTCGCCGACCGTCGTAGTTCCCGCGCGCGGGGAATCCATCGCCATGGCCAAGCTCCGTTTCGATGCGTCTGGCGATCGAGTCGCCAAAGCCGCCCTCGGCGCGGTCAGTCCTCCCGATTCGCAGCCGTGGGACGATCTGCGCTGGCTGGTGGTTCCAGTTCGCGAGCGGGTCGAGGTGCTTTGCGTCGAGGGCGGTTTGGACGAGGCGCGGTTCGTGGCTTTGGCGCTGGCTCCCGAGCCGCGCGGGCCGGCTTTCCTCGCCGGTTCATCATCCGTCGCGCGCTT